>JBNKGY010000013.1:0-34225 GCA_050290065.1 Marinilabiliaceae bacterium | reverse complement strand
CTTTAAATCCTTTTCAGGTAATATCCAATCAATACCTAGATTCTTATCATTATAAATAATCCCCCCTTCTGAATCAGGGCTATAAAAATTGTCGCACATATAAAAAAACTCTGCTTCATCGCTTAGCACAACAAAACCATGAGCAAATCCTCTAGGTATCATTAGTATCAACCCATTTTTTTCAGAAAATTCAATACAGAATACTTTACCAAATGATGAAGATTTTTTCTCAAGTCAATTACAACATCTAATATTTTTCCTTTAATTACATGAACAAGTTTAGCTTGGCTGTATGGAGCTAATTGATAATGTAAACCTCTAATTACACTATATTGAGAACTTGAAAAATTATCTTGAACAAATTCATTCTGGATGTTGTATTTCTTATATCTGTCTTTATTATAGGATTTTAGAAAAAAAACTTTAGTGTCAATAAATTTATTAGGTTTAATTATTTGTAAACCTTGAAAATCTGTATTGATGACTTCCATAATGAGTTATATATATTTCGAATATTATGTTATTAAAAAACACGAGCCAAAAATATAAAACTATTTGGCAATTCTTTTTAAGTACTGACCATATTCATTTTTTTCTAATGGTTTCGCTAGTTTTAACAATTGTTCTTTATTTATATAACCTTTGTTAAATGCAATTTCTTCCAGGCAAGCCACCATTAATCCTTGTCTGCGTTCGATTGTAGCAATAAAATTTGAAGCCTCAAGCATACTGTCGTGTGTGCCAGTATCAAGCCATGCCATTCCCCGGCCCATAAGGTTTACTTTAAGTTTACCCTCCTTTAGATATAACTTATTAAGATCGGTAATTTCTAACTCTCCACGTTTTGAAGGTTTCAATTGTTTTGCTTTTTTAATCACGGAATTGTCATAATAATATAATCCGGTAACCGCATAATTAGATTTTGGATGAATTGGTTTTTCTTCCAGGCTTATTACTTTATTTTCATTGTTAAATTCAACAACGCCATATCTGTCAGGATCTGTTACATAGTACCCAAATACTGTTGCACCATCATTATTATTTGTTGTTTCGGTTAAAACGCTTGAGAAGTAGTATCCAAAAAAAATATTATCTCCTAATATGAGACACACGTTATCGTTTCCGATAAAATCTTCACCAATTATAAAAGCTTGAGCTAAACCATCCGGACTTGGTTGTTCAGCATATGAAATCTCAAGTCCAAGTTGTTTTCCATCTCCAAATAATTTTTGATATAAAGGTAAATCATGAGGTGTAGATATGATTAATATTTCACGAATACCAGATAGCATCAGTACGGATAATGGGTAATATATCATGGGTTTGTTATAGACGGGTATTATCTGTTTTGATATGCTTTGTGTTATTGGGTATAACCTGGTGCCTGATCCCCCGGCTAAAATAATTCCTTTATATTTTTTCATAGAAACAGATGTTGTGGAGTCTTTAAAAAATTTGATATTTAGTATGGAAATATTATTCAAACTTAAAACTTAGTAGAATAAAACACAACAAAGTCACTCATTTATTATAAGTGACTTTGTTTTATTTTTGAAAAATATTGTTTTACTATGGTTGTAATGGACCTCTACCTATACTATAATAAGAAAATCCATTTTCTACAATTTCTGAAGGATCATATATATTTCTTCCATCAAAAATTATCTTATTTTTTAATAATTTTTCCAAAACCTTAAAGTTTGGAATCCTGAATTCAGGCCATTCGGTGATAACAATTAATGCGTCAGCATCAATTAATACTTCATACTGATCTTTACCATATTCAATTTTATCACCGATTATGCGTTGACCTTCCTCCATTGCAACAGGATCATAAGCCTTAACTTTTGCTCCCATCTTCATCAGTTCTTCAATTACAACTAGAGAAGGAGCTTCGCGCATGTCATCAGTTTTTGGTTTAAAGGAAAGGCCCCACATGGCAAATGTATATTTGTCAAGCTGAGTTCCGAATTGATCGGTAATTTTTTTTACTAAAATATGTTTTTGGTCATTGTTAACATCTTCAACAGCCTGTAATAGCCTTAATTTATAACCATTGTCGTCAGCAGTCTTGATGATTGCTTTTACATCCTTTGGGAAGCATGATCCACCATATCCAGCACCTGCATATATAAATTTATTACCAATACGTGCATCAGCTCCAATGCCTTTTCTTACCGAAGTAATATCAGCACCAACAATTTCACATAGATTAGCCATGTCGTTCATAAAACTAATTTTGGTAGCCAACATGGAGTTTGCTGCATACTTGGTCATCTCAGAAGAAGGAATATCCATAAATATAATAGGATGGCCATTTAAAAGGAACGGCTTATATAACCTGCTCATTGTCTTTTGAGCTCTTTCAGACTCTGTTCCAATAACTATTCTATCAGGTTTTAGGAAGTCTTCAATAGCATTACCTTCTTTTAAGAATTCAGGATTTGAAGCAACATCGAAATCAATGTCGACTCCTCTTTTTTCCAATTCATCATTAATAGCAGCTTTTACTTTTTTTGCTGTTCCAATAGGTACAGTACTTTTGGTAGCAATAACCATATAGTGGTTCATGTGCTTACCTATTTGGCGAGCCACTTCCAATACATATTTTAGATCTGCACTTCCATCTTCATCTGGAGGTGTGCCAACAGCAATAAATACTACATCAGTTTGTTCCAGAGAATCCTTTAAACTAGTCGTAAAAGAAAGTCTTCCTTTTTCAACATTATCCAGAACCATTGTTTCTAGCCCTGGCTCATATATAGGTATTATTCCTTTTTTAAGATCTTCAATTTTTTTATCATCAATATCAATACAGGTAACATTAATACCTACATTCGCAAAGCATGTTCCGGATACTAATCCTACATAACCGGTACCAACAATAGAAATTTTCATTCGTTTATAGTTTAATTAGAGTTCTTTATATTCTTATTTTAAAGCTTTATTGATAAGTTTTATTAGAGAAATGAAATTTAATATCTTTCTACAAAAATCGAAACTTAATCTTTTTTTTAAAAACAATTTCAAATGTAGAGAAATTTAATAATTTATTAATAAAGGCTTTGTTTAATTAGGTAAGCTTCAATTTTTATTTGATAAAACTGAAAAACGAATGTGTTGATTAGCAGAATAGTATCCTGAAAAATATTTTTGAGTAAATTTTATTCTTTTCTTTTAATCTTGTTTTGTTCAAAAGAATAAAAATAGGGGAGAGAAACTTAAATGTCGCATTTAAAGCCTATGTTTTAATGATTTTTTTTTGTACTTTTGCAGCTGTTTTTTTAATATAATGTCTAACTACTAGTAATTAATTGATTATTAAATGAGTGAAGTAAATGAAAATGCTCAGGAATTAAATGAAACTCCTGAAGCAAAAAATGAAGCAGTGAACGTAACTGCAAACACTTCTGATGCAAATTTTGATTGGGATGAATTTGAGCAGGGAGAAGTATTTGGAAAAAAAGGATCAAAAGAAGATCTTGAAGAAATGTATGACAAAACTCTTTCTACAATTTCTGAAAAAGAAGTAATTGAAGGAGAAGTAATTGCATTGAGTAAGAGAGAGGTTGTAATTAATATTGGTTTTAAATCTGATGGTATTATCAGTAGGAACGAATTTCGTTATAATCCAGAATTAGCAGTAGGTGATACCGTTGAGGTTTATGTTGAAAGCCAGGAAGACAAAAAAGGTCAGTTGGTTCTTTCTCATAAAAAAGCAAGAGCATTACGTTCTTGGGATAGAGTTAACGCTGCGTTAGAAAATGATGAAGTTATCAAGGGATACATTAAATGTCGTACAAAAGGTGGTATGATCGTTGATGTATTTGGTATTGAAGCTTTCCTACCAGGTTCACAAATTGATGTGAAACCTATTCGTGACTACGATATGTATGTTGGGAAAACTATGGAATTCAAGGTTGTTAAAATTAATCCTGAATTTAAAAATGTAGTTGTTTCTCATAAAGCACTTATCGAAGCTGAGCTTGAACAACAGAAAAAAGATATTATTTCCAAGCTTGAAAAAGGACAAGTTCTTGAGGGAACTGTTAAAAACATTACTTCTTATGGTGTATTTATTGACCTTGGTGGTGTAGATGGATTGATCCATATTACAGATCTTTCTTGGGGTCGCGTAAGTCATCCGGAAGAAATCGTTCAACTAGATCAAAAATTAAATGTTGTAATTCTTGATTTTGATGACGAGAAAAAGCGTATTGCTTTAGGATTAAAGCAATTAACATCTCATCCATGGGATTCGTTAGATGCTGAGCTTAAAGTTGGTGATGCAGTTAAAGGAAAAGTTGTTGTAATGGCTGACTATGGCGCATTTGTTGAAATTGCTGCTGGTGTAGAAGGATTAATCCACGTTTCTGAAATGTCTTGGTCACAACACTTAAGAAGTGCACAAGATTTCTTAAAAGTAGGAGACGAAGTAGAAGCAACAATTCTTACATTAGATCGCGACGAGCGTAAAATGTCACTAGGTATTAAGCAGCTTAAAGCAGATCCTTGGGAGAAAATTGAAGAAAAATATTCAGTAGGTTCTAAGCATCAGGCAAAAGTTAGAAACTTTACTAACTTCGGTGTTTTTGTTGAAATTGAAGAAGGTATTGACGGTTTAATCCATATTTCTGATCTTTCTTGGACCAAGAAAATTAAGCATCCAGCAGAATTTACTTCTATTGGTGAGATTGTTGATGTTGTTGTTCTTGAAATAGATAAAGAAAACAGAAGATTAAGTCTTGGACATAAACAATTAGAGGAGAATCCATGGGATGTATTTGAAACGTTGTTTACTGTTGATTCAATACACGAAGGAACTATTGTTGAATTGTTCGACAAAGGTGCTGTAATCGCACTTCCATATGGTGTTGAAGGGTTTGCTACTCCACGTCACTTGGTTAAAGAAGATGGTTCACAGGCTAAAGTGGATGAAAAACTTGATTTTAAAGTTATTGAATTCAATAAAGCTTCTAAGCGTATAATTCTTTCACATTCAAGGGTTTTTGAAGATGAGAAAAAAGCAGCTGATGATTCAGAAAAAGCAACTCAGGCAAAAACTACGAAAAAAGGTGTGAAGAAGTTGAAAGATAACTTAGAAAAGACTACATTAGGTGATATTTCTAGCTTGCAAGCTTTGAAAGATAAAATGGAAAAGGACGAGAAGAAATAATTTATTTACTAAATTAGAGTAGTATTCAATAAAATCTTTTAACAGATGGACTTTAAAATAGATAAATTAGATGATTTTACACTAATTCAGATTATAAAAGAAAAACTAGATACGCATATTGCGCCATCATTGAAATCTGAACTTGTGTTATTATCCGGTAATGGAGAAAAAAATATTCTCTTGGATCTTGCTAAATCAAGTTATTGTGATTCATCTGGATTGAGTGCTATTCTAGTTGCGAATAGATTATGTAAGAATGCTGATGGTAATTTTGTTTTATCAGGATTACAACCTGCAGTTGAACGATTAATTTCGGTTTCGCAGCTGGATTCTGTTTTAACGATTGCTAATAATCTTGATGAGGGTATTGAACTAATGAGGAAAGCTATTGAAAAGTAATGTCTAAATCATTTTCAATTACCATCTTAGGGAGTAATTCAGCATTACCTACTTCTGAAAGATATCCAACCGCTCAGGTGCTCAATGTATCTGAGCGGTTTTTTTTGATAGATTGTGGAGAAGGAACACAAATGCAACTTAGAAGAAATAAAATTCGGTTTACAAAAATAAACCATATTTTTATTTCTCATTTGCATGGAGATCATTGTTTTGGCTTAATTGGATTGATTTCAACCTTGGGATTATTAGGTAGAAAATCAGATTTATATATTCATTCACACTCAGATTTAGAGTCTGTTTTACAGCCGCAATTATCCTATTTTTGTAGAGACTTACCTTTTAAAGTTGTTTTTTTACATTTTAATCCCAAAGAGTCTGGAGTAATTTATTCAGATAAAAATATTGAAGTGGAGTTAATCCCTTTGGTGCATAGGGTGCCTACTTGTGGTTTTTTATTTAGAGAAAAAAAAGAGCAAAGGAATGTAAGAAAAGAATTTGTTTTTAACTACAAGCCGAAGATAAAAGAGATTATACAGATTAAAAAAGGTGCAGATTATGTTACTTCTGAAGGAGAGGTTTTGCCTAACAAAGAAATAACGCATGATCCTCCACATACCAGATCATATGCTTTCTGTACTGATACTAGATATACAGAGAAAATTATTAGTCAGATTAAAAATGTGGATGTATTATATCACGAATCTACTTTTTTAAAAGTAGATGAGAAATTGGCTAAAAAAACATATCATTCAACAGCAGAACAGGCCGCAAAGATGGCTGTAAAAGCAGAAGCTAAAAGACTTTTATTAGGTCACTTTTCAACTCGGTACAAAAATTTAGTCCCTTTTCTTGATGAAGCCAAATGTGTATTTGAAAATTCACACATCGCTTCAGAAGGTGATGTTATAAGTATCCCTTTGTAAGATTCTTAAAATCGATTATAATACCTATATTTGCCGAAAATTTTTCTATTATAATCATCTGTATTTTATTGGTGATATATTAGAAAGAGTGAGATTAGGCCATTATACTATGCTTTAAAAGCGTAATTAATATCGTGTCGGTTTTGTTTGAAATTCAAAGGTTTTATTCAATAAATATTAAACATCTGTATTGATGCAAGAGAAAATTGTTATTCTTGATTTTGGGTCGCAATATACCCAGTTAATCGCCAGAAGGGTGAGGGAGATTAATGTATACTGTGAAATTCATCCATATCATTCAATACCTGAATTGGATAGTACTGTAAAAGGAGTAATTCTATCAGGTAGTCCATATAGTGTTAGAGATGAAGCCGCACCTATTCCGGATATAAGTCAGATTAAAGGAAAATATCCTTTGCTTGGAGTATGCTATGGAGCACAATTTCTTTCGCAGCATTTTGGGGGAGAGGTAAAGCCTTCAAATACAAGAGAATATGGAAGAGCTAATCTGGGTTTTATAGATCGAAATGGAGACTTGTTAACTGGGGTGGCTGATAATTCGCAAGTATGGATGTCTCATGGAGATACTATTGTAAATTTACCTGAGAATTTTAAAATTATTGCAAGTACTGCGGATGTAAATGTTGCAGCATACGAAGTGGAAGGCGAAAGTACATTTGGTTTACAATTTCACCCAGAGGTTTATCACTCCACTGATGGTAAGGCAATACTTTTTAATTTTGTTGTTTCAATATGTGGTTGTACTCAGGATTGGACTCCTGATTCTTTTGTTGATTCAACTGTTGCCACCTTAAAGCAAAAAATTGGTAATGATAAAGTAGTATTAGGATTGTCGGGAGGTGTTGATTCTACAGTTGCCGGTGTATTGCTTAATAAAGCTATTGGTGATAATCTTACTTGTATTTTTGTTGATAATGGTTTGCTTCGTAAAAATGAATACCAAAATGTATTGGATTCATATCAACATATGGGGTTAAATGTTATTGGTGTAGATGCACGTGAAGAATTCTTAAGCGAACTAGCAGGTGTTTCAGATCCTGAAACAAAAAGGAAAATTATCGGTCGTGTTTTTATTGAAATATTTGATAAAGAGGCGCATAAGATACAAAACGTAAAATGGTTAGCTCAAGGAACTATTTATCCTGATGTGATAGAATCAGTTTCTGTTAACGGGCCTTCTGCAACTATTAAGTCACATCATAATGTGGGTGGATTACCTGAAAAAATGAACCTTAAGGTGGTTGAACCTTTAAATTTATTATTTAAAGATGAAGTTCGTAGGGTTGGTAAGGCTTTAGCTATATCGCCTTCTTTATTGGGTAGACATCCATTTCCAGGCCCAGGGTTGGCTATTCGGATATTAGGTGATATTACCCAAGAAAAAATAGATATTCTTCAAGAAGTAGATTATATTTTCATTAAGGGGTTGAAAGAAAATGGTTTGTATGATGATGTATGGCAGGCAGGAGCGATGTTATTACCAGTGCAGTCTGTAGGTGTTATGGGCGATGAACGTACTTATGAAAGAGTTGTAGCATTAAGAGCTGTTTCATCTACAGATGGGATGACTGCAGACTGGGTACATTTACCTTATGAATTCCTTGCAAAAGTTTCGAATGATATCATTAATAAAGTAAAGGGTGTGAACCGTGTTGTTTATGATATTAGTTCTAAGCCACCTGCAACTATCGAATGGGAATAGTCAAATAATACATTTAGATATTGGCCTATAGAAAGTTATTCTAATTCAATTGGATAGTTCTCTAACGTGCATTGACGTATGTAATTATATGAGTTTATACAATAAAAAATAACAAATAAGACTGGAACTTTTCCGGTCTTTTTTTGTTTAATGATTACCCTTTGTATATATAGTTCCTATATTTGTATTGCACTCAAATTTTAATTATAATCTTAATATCTTATTATGCAATCTCATATCTTTAAATATAGATTTATTATATTATTATTTTTATTCATTTCTATTACTAAAATAGAAGCTCAAAATTTTAATCAGGATCTGCAAAAACTTCAATTATCTTTTAAACTTATTTCTACTTTTTATGTAGATTCTGTTGATGATAAACAATTGGTTGAAGATGCCATTGTTGGGATGTTAGATAAACTCGATCCTCATTCAGAATATCTTTCTCAGGATGAAGTTGCTTTGCTTAATGAACCTTTAGATGGAAGTTTCGAAGGGATTGGTATTCAATTTAATATTTTGAAAGATACATTAATGGTAGTTTCTCCCATTTCAGGAGGTCCATCAGAAAAAGTTGGAGTGAATGCCGGAGATAGGATACTTTACATTGATGATGAGAATGTAGCGGGAATTGGATTGAAAAATTCAGATGTTAAATCACGTTTAAAAGGTAAGAAAGGTACAAAAGTTATAATTAAAGTTTTGCGAAGAGGGGTAAAAAATCTTCTGAGTTTTACAATAGAACGAGATAAGATTCCAATTCATAGTGTAGAGGCAAGTTATATGGCTACATCTGAAATTGGTTATGTTAAGATAAATCAATTTTCTTCCACTACACATGATGAATTTACAGAATCATTAAAGGTATTACAAGAGAAAGGAATGAGAAATCTTATTCTTGACTTAAGAGGAAATCCAGGCGGTTATTTAAAGGCGGCGATTGATATTGCAGATGAATTTTTACATCATCAAAAGTTGATAGTATACACTGAAGGATTATCTAACCCACGGCGTGAATTCTATTCTACATCAAAGGGACTTTTTAAGGAAGGTAAGGTCATTGTTTTAATAAATGAAGGTTCTGCATCTGCAAGTGAAATTGTTTCCGGAGCCATACAGGATTGGGATAGAGGAATAATTGTTGGGAGAAGAAGTTTTGGTAAAGGTTTGGTTCAGAGACCTTTGAATTTGCAGGATGGATCAATGATAAAACTAACAATTGCAAAGTATTATACGCCATCAGGAAGGTGTATTCAAAAACCATATGATAAAGGTAAAAAGCAATATAAACAGGAAATTTATACAAGATATAGCAAAGATAATCAATCAGAAAAAAAAGACAGCTCCGATTTATTGGCTAATAAATATTATACAAAAACTTCTAATAGAGTTGTTTATGGAGGAGGAGGAATCACACCGGATATAGAACTGTCAATTGATACTACGAATTATTCTGATTATTATAGAGATATAGTGGCTAACGGAGTATTGTATCGTTTTGCTCTGTCATTTGTTGATGAGAACAGAAAGGAATTGGAAGAGAATTTTAAGGATTTTGATAGTTTTAAAAATGGATTTACTATAAATAAAGATATTGTTTCGGCCTTATTGAAAGAAGCAGAAAAGGAAAAATTCTCTTCAAATGAGGAAGATGTCGAAGTTTCTATTCCAATATTAAAAACACAATTAAAGGCATTGATAGCCAGAAATATTTGGAGTCCCAATGAATATTTTCAAATAATTAATCCATCTTCTCAAGAATATGTTAAATCCATTGAAATGTTGTCTGGAGATAAAAATTATTCAAAACTTTTAAAATAAATGAGTGATTTTAGTTTTTCATGGATTGAATGGTTTGGCTTTGTTTCCGCATTAATATATCTGTACTTTTCTATTAATCAGAAAATATGGCTATGGCCGATGGGTATAGTTACATCGTTGTTTTACATGATTGTGTTTTTTTATACTCGACTGTATGCAGATATGATATTACAACTATATTATTTAGTAGTTAGTATATGGGGCTGGATGTTTTGGCATGACAGACAAATTGATGAAGGAAATGAGAAAATTAAAATTCAAAAAGTGACAAATAAAACTTATATTAGATTATTAATTGCTTTTTGTATTCTATATGTTTTATTAGCCTATTTGTTATTAACTGTACCGTCAGCATTAAATATTATGGCCTCAGATATGCCATACTGGGATGCTTTTACTACAGCAGGAAGTTTTGTAGCTACCTGGATGCTTGTAAAAAAGATTATTGAACAATGGTTAATATGGATAATAATAGATAGTGTTGCCATGGGAATGTATATATATAAAGGGTTGTATTTCACTGCGTTTCTATTTCTGGTTTATTCCGTTATGGCTGCTTGGGGGTATTTTGCATGGCTAAGGGATGTTAAAAAACAATCCGCTTTTGCAGACTATTAAAAAGACTAAATCAGATTACACAAAGTATCTCTTTTTATGAAAGTAGTTATAACTGGGCCTGAATCTGCTGGCAAATCTATACTGTCAAGTGGGTTGGCAAAAGTATTTAAAGGTAATTTTGTTGATGAATATGCACGAAGTTATGTTGAAAATCTGGAATCTCATTATCAGTATTCTGATGTAGAAAATATTGCAAGGCATCAATTGGAGCAATATGATATTTTTAAGTATTCAAAAGGATTTACATTCTTTGATACATATATGATAATTACTAAAATTTGGTTTTTGCATGTTTATAATAAAATACCATCGTGGTTTGAAAATGAATTTATTAAAAGACCAGTAGATTTATATTTATTGTGTAAACCAGATTTGGTTTGGGTTGATGATGGTATCAGAGAAAATGAAGATAAAAGAGATTTACTTTTCTCAAAGTATAAAAATGAATTGGATAATTATGGATTTGATTATGAAATTGTCGAAGGTTTTGGTGAGGAACGTTTAGATAATGCAATAAAAATAATTAATAAAAGAAAATTAAATTTATAGAATATGACTCAGTTTACCTATCCTGAAATTTTACAGAAAACAATCAGAGACCTTTCCTCTGAAGATTCATACAAAGAAGTATGTCATACGCACTTTTTTGACCATCCTATGCCTTCAAGCACCAAACTTGCTGAAATTGTCAATCTTACCCGTGAATTAATTTTTCCTGGGTATTTTGGGGATTCTACAGTTCGCTCTGAAAGTATTCATTATTACATAGGAGTAAATACAGAATTACTATATGATTTGTTAAATAAGCAAATTCTTGCAGGTTTGTGTTTTCAATGTAATATTTCAGATTCAGAAACGCCTTCCAAACATAAGCGTGATGCTTTTAATATAACAAATAAATTTATTGCGGAATTACCAAATTTGAGGAGGTTATTGACTACTGATGTTGAAGCTGCTTTTTTAGGAGATCCTGCTGCGAAAAGCAGGGGAGAGGTCATATTCTGTTACCCTGCAATCAGAGCAATTTCAAGTTATAGAATCGCTCATGCACTTGTGAACTTGAAGGTACCTATAATACCTCGTATGATTTCAGAAATGGCGCATTCAGAAACAGGAATTGATATACATCCGAAGGCCCAAATTGGAGAATACTTTACTATTGATCACGGTACTGGAGTCGTAATAGGTGCCACATCAATAATTGGAAATAATGTTAAACTATTTCAAGGTGTAACACTGGGAGCTAAAAGCTTCCCATTAGATGAAAATGGGAATCCAATTAAAGGTATTCCTAGACATCCAATAGTTGAAGATGATGTGGTAATTTATTCTCAGGCAAGTATTTTAGGAAGGATTACTATTGGTAGAGGTTCGGTAATTGGTGGAAACGTTTGGGTGACTAATAATGTTAAGCCGGGCTCAAAATTAATTCAATTTAAACCTAAAGATGCATTATATGCAGAAGGTGGAGGTATTTAAAATTATGTAGATTATGCCTCCTTTTCTTTGTTATGTTAAACTTTTTAATTTAAGTAATTATACAAAGATAATCATATATAGAAAGTGTTATCTGTATATCAAAGTATTCGTAAAATTGATGAAATAATAAGTTTGATAAATAATCAAAATTTATATATTTGTGTGAAGCATTACTAATTTGAACAATGGCATTTAATATAACAGAGTGGTATAATGAGAAATTGGAGGGGGAAGTGATTCTCAACTTCAATGGAAGTATTACTCCTGATCTTATTACTGAGGCTCTTAGTACTATAGAAAAGAGTTTGAATCTTAAAAATGAAAAAAATAAGATTCGAAAAAAAGTATACAATGTTTTTGTTGAATGTCTTCAAAACTTATATCACCACGTAGATAAACCACCTATTGATTTAAATTTGGTGCAAAAAGATAACTTTGGAGTTATTATTTTAAGTAAAGATGAGTCCTTTTATAGAATTTCTACCGGGAATTTCGTTGATAAGAATAAAATTAGAGTTATAAAGGATAGAATCGATCAGGTAAATTCGTTAACCGACAAAGAAATTCGAATGCTTTATATTGATATAATGAGCAACGGAGAATTTTCGGATAAAGGTGGAGGTGGATTAGGAATGCTTGATATTGTAAGGAAAACAGGGAATAAATTGGAGTACTATTTTTATAAGTACAACGATAATCATATATTTTTTTCATTAGACGTTTACATTAGTTAAACCATATAGTTACCAATATGGAAACAATAATTAGAGAAGGAACACCGAAAACACCATACGTTAGATTAGATGGTGATAAAGGAATTGTTGAAATAAAAGGTCGATCAATACCTGAAAATTCAATTGAGTTTTATAAGCCACTTATTGATTGGCTTGAAGAATACGGGGTAGAAGCATTGCCACAAACTGCAGTAAATGTACAGTTAGAGTATTTTAATACCAGCTCCTCAAAATGTATTTTGGATATTTTTAAAAAGCTTGAAAGTATATTCAAAAAAGGACAAAAAGTTGAGGTTAACTGGTATTACGAAGAAGATGACGAGGATATGTTTGAAGCTGGAGAAGATTACCAATCTATTATCAATATTCCGTTTAAAATGATTGAAATGGAAGAATAGAAATTAAAGTTTTAATTAAAAAATATTAAAAGGAGTAGCAATAAATTATATTCGCTACTCTTTTTTGTTTAATAACCAACTATAGTACTCTCCGGTATTATTTAATATCTTTTTGAGGATGCCAAAGTAAAGCACTAAAAATAATAGTAGATTATAAATCCATATTACAATAATATTAGCCCAAATTGTATCGATTTTAAAGCTTCCAAAATACTTATAAGGACTTAAGAAATGTGCTCTAAGTTTATTACTAATTGGATCTTTAAATATAGGATCAGTTTTTTGAACGAGTTTACCTTTGTATTCAATGATTTTATTTGAAAAAATATTATTAGTGTTCTTTACAAAGTTTTCAATTTCAATATTCGAATATTGCTTTTTGAGCTGATTAAATTGTTCTCTGCTTTCTGCAGTCAGCGTTAATTCTTTTTTCTTTTTGTCAAGAAGATTGTCTGTTTTGTTGAATATTTTTATGTAATCTTTTTTTCTGGATTTTAAATACTCTTTTGTTTTATTGTATCCGGATATAGAAAAATCATTAACATTAAGATGGCTTACAAACGATATATCTACCTTAATTAAACCATATTTGTTTTCTTCAATAATTTCATTTTTAATTAACTGTAATGAGGTTGTAAGATTATTCTGTTCATTAAGTTCCAGTTTTTTATAGCTAAAATCAAGTTTAGACTGAAGATATGGGACCCAATATTCTTTTCGATAATTAGCTTCGCTTTTTATTTTGTCATATACGTAAAACTGTTTTTCAAAAGGGTTGTTCTTAAATTGGTTAACAACTAATGCCTCAAAACCCCATCTGGCTGTTATTAGTTCTCCATACCATGGAATTTTTTCAGGGTTAGAATATTTTGGATTTAAGTGATCATAACTAATAAATACCCCTGATAAAATAATTTGAGGAATAATTAAAAACGGAATTAATATATAAATATTTACTGCCTCTTTAAAGCTGTCTGATATAATTAGTCCTAATAAATTTGAGAATACAGATGCACTAAATAGTACCAGCCAGTATTCCATATGCATTCCTTTAATTTCAATAATACTATTCCCAATGAACACAAAAATCAAGGCTTGTATAGCAGATAGAGTAGTTAAAATGAATACTTTAGAAAGTAAATAGCTGAGTCGACTTAGGTTTAAAAACTCTTCTCTCTTTAAGATTTTTCTGTCGCGGATAATTTCTTCTGCACTAACCGTTAAGCCAATAAATATGGCTATGATTACAGCCATGATTATGTATACAACAACATTAGGATTATTTTGGAAAATATATCCTTCGCTATTTGAAGCATCAACATTGTAGTATTTGATTATGGTTGATAGTAAAAGTGCTAAAACGGGTGTCTCAAGTAGATTAATAATAAGATATTGTCTGTTCGTTATTTTCGAAAGAATATCTCGTTTTAGAAATACTATCAATTGTTTAATACGGTTAGGTATTTTAAATTGGATGGGAGGAAGTTCATGAGAGTTATCTCTATTATTTAAATTCTGAGATGATTTCTCTTTTTGAAATCGTTCATACCATTCAACAGGCTCTATTTTTCTATTTCTGGTAAAGGAACCGTATTCATCAATTACCTGTGAGTTTACAATGTTTAAAATCTGTTCAGGATTAACATTACCACAAGTTTTACATTCACTTTCCTGCCGATTAGCTTGCTTTATACAGTCTTTGAAGTAATTAATGCTTTCAACAGGGTCTCCATCGTATATTAAATACCCTCCTGTATCTAATACGAAGAGCTGATTAAACATCTTGAAAATGTCGCTGGAGGGTTGATGGATTACAACGAATACGAGTTTTCCCTTTAATGCAAGTTCTTTAAGTAAATCCAGAATATTTTCAGAATCTCTTGAAGATAATCCTGATGTTGGTTCATCTAAAAAAAGTACAGAAGGTTCTCTTATTAATTCTAAAGCTATGTTTAATCTTTTCCTCTGTCCGCCACTTATTCTTTTATTTAGAGGTGAGCCAACTCTCATATCCTTAATATCATACAAACCTAAGGATGAAAGTAGCTTCAAGACTCTTTTTTTTATTTTAAATTCACTGTAATCGCCAAAGCATAATTTAGCATTATAGTATAAGTTTTGATATACAGTTAAATTCTCCATCAATAAGTCATCTTGAGAAACATAACCTATCAATCCCTCAATTTTATCAGGATTTTTATGGATGTCAATATCATTTATTTTTACGTAACCATTATCGGGTTTGTAAATTCCGCTTAATATATTAGTTAAAGTACTCTTTCCTGCTCCACTTGAACCCATTATACCAACTAGCCTACCTGATTCACTGTGGAAACTCATTGGATGAATACCTGTTTTCTTATTTTTAAAACGATATGATATATTGTTCGCTTCAAAAGAAATCGGTGTTGAAATATGGTCGCTGGTAAATTTACCAACAATATCACTGTAGTAAATAGGATCAATTCTACTATTTCTAACAGATGATCCCGGAGTTAATATATGTATTTTATCTGAACTGAGAAGTTGACCATTTATGCTTACTTCAATCTTATTATTAATTTTCAAAAGAAATAAACTTCCTGATTCAATTTGTAGGATATGTATATCTTCTCTAAGATTTTCCCAATATAAATGTCGAGAATTATTTGGCTTTACTTTTTTATTATTTATGATTAGGGTATTGACGTTATTTGAGGGCACAGATGTATCTTCAATAACGAAGTCATACATCTGTTGGAATTCACTATTAGCAATATGAAATGTGTCTGCTATTGTTTTAACAAAATCACTTTCAAAATGACTAATCTCAATACCTGATTTTAAAAATTCTATTAATTGAATAATGACAATCAGTTTCTGATAATGAGTTAATTCTTTGTTGATGTCATTAGATATTTTTAATGCTTTTACAGAATTGGCTGTTAGGGTAGTTCTGGCAATCTCACTCTTTTGAAGTTTCGCAAGTTTAGATACATGTTCTTGATAATATTGCTCATATATATTAAGATACTCAGCAACCATTTGTTGATTTAGCTGCTGATTAAGAAAGTCTCTTACAATTTTTCTTCTGGATTCATTATCCTTATGAGGGAAGGCAATTAAAGCAAATAACTGTATTAAGGCTTTTAATATTCCTTCGCTCATTTTTTAATACTATTGTGGTGTGTATTATGTGTTCTTCTCTTCTTAAGACTAGTTATCCTCTAAACTTTTAAAGCCTAAATATAATAAAGCCATGCCTGAAGTAGCTTGTTTTGGATCAAGCCTTGCTTCTATAATACATTCAAGTGAACCTGCTATTTTAAAATCCCACATGTTAGCCTTATTGTATTCATCATTTGTATAAAGTAGATTTCTGTTCATGTCGTAAACCGAAAAAATAATTGGTTCGTTTTTCCCGGAACAGGCAACTAAACGATATAAACTACCATTTAAGAAGGTTGTGTGAAATTCAGCAACCTCATCTCCGGTCAGGAAAGCTCTAAAAGGTTGACCGTTAGAGATAAATGGCGATTTTATAAGATTACCACAATGATCTTTTTCATCTTTCTGAGATATTAACTCAGTGGGTATAATCATACTAAATGAAAAGATAAGAATGAATGCTAAACAAAGTCCCTTTTTCATGAATTATATAGTTTAATAAAAATATTGTTAATTTTTAAACATTAAAAATGATTTATTATATGCAATTGTATTTTGATCAATATTCTTTTGCAAGCCTAAAATAGACATTTTTATTAAAAAATGAGATATAAACAGAATACTTCTGTCAGTTTTTTTCTTTTTTTGATCTTTTTAAGGATATCATTTGTAATTATAATATTGAATTTTTTATGAAAAGTATTTTTATTTATAGCATTATTTTGATGTTTTGTGGCAGCGTTATACTGAAAGCTCAGAATAATCTTACTTTAGAAGATGTTATTTCAGGAGGTAAAAACTATGATCAATTTATTCCTGAAAATCCAAATTATTCATTCAAAGGAGCTACTGATACACTGGTTTTAATTATTAGAGATAGTTTATTCGTTATTGACAAAGATTTAAACAAACAATTGTTGTTTAGCATAGGTGATGTAAATAAAGTTTTAACATCATCTGAATCAGGAAGAATCAATAGCTTAAAAGGGTTAAAATGGATTAATAATTATTTGATTCAATTTAATAATGGATCTTCAATAATTGTGTTTGATTCTTCACAAAAGATATTGAGCTATAGTATTTCTGTTCCCAATGGAGCTGAGATTTTAAAATTTAATAGTAAAGTAAAAGCTCTGGTATATTTGTTTGAAAATAATTTATATCTGGCCCGTCATAATCAAAAACCTATCTTAATTGAACAGGCTAAAGAAGCAGATGTTGTATTAGGCCAGTCTGTTCATCGAAATGAATTTGGCATTAGTGAGGGGATATTTTGGTCGCCAGAAGGGAATAAAATTGCCTTTTATTGTATGGATGAATCTATGGTTGAAGATTATCCATTAGTGAACATCAATACGCGTATTGCAAAAGTAGAGAATATAAAGTATCCGATGGCAGGTTTAAAAAGTCATCAGGTTTCAATTGGTATATATGATATTCTAAATAGTGATCTCAAATATTTAAAAACTGGCACTCCAAATGATAAATATTTAACTAATGTATCTTGGTCTCCGGATGAGGAATTTGTGTTTGTCGCTGAACTTAATCGTGGACAAAATCATATGTCTTTTAAAATGTATGATTCACACAATGGGAGTTGTATAAAAACACTATTCGAAGAAAAAAGTGATCAGTGGGTGGAGCCTGAAAATCCAATTTCTTTTATTCCCGGATCAACTAGTCAATTTATATGGCAAAGTGAGCGTGATGGTTTTAATCATTTATATTTGTATGATTTAAAGGAAGGTTTACAAAAACAATTAACAAAAGGGAATTGGGTTGTAACTAAATTTGATGGATTTTCAGGAAATACAAAAAAAATATTTTTTGAAGCTACAAAGGATGGAGAACTGAATAATAATTTTTATTCAGTATTCATAAATAATGGTAAAATTAAACGTATCACACAAGAAGATGGTTATCATAATTGTAAAATTAGTAAAACTGGTAACTTCTTCATTGATAATTATTCGAGCGTACACTTGCCTAGAAAAACTGAGTTTTTTGATTTAAACAGGAAAGAAATCAGTTTATTACATACTTCAAAAAATCCTTTTGCAGATTATGATATTGGCGAGGTAAAATTAGGAAAATTAAAAGCTTCAGACGGTTTGACTGATTTGAATTACCGTATGGTTTTACCAGTCGATTTTACCCCAGAGAAAAAGTATCCTGTGATAGTTTATGTTTATGGGGGGCCACATGCTCAATTGGTGAAAAATAACTGGTTAGGCGGAGCCCGATTATGGCAATTTTATATGTCGCAGCAAGGATATATATCATTTACAATGGATAACAGAGGAACACCCAATAGAGGATGTGAATTTGAAAAAGTGATTCATCGTAGATTAGGAGAAATAGAATCAGCAGATCAATTTGAAGGAGTTAAATTCTTAAAATCTTTACCGTATGTTGATATTGATAGGATTGGGGTACATGGTTGGAGTTTTGGTGGGTTTATGACAATAAATCTAATGGAAAAATACCCTGAAGTATTTAAAGTTGGAGTATCTGGTGGACCGGTTACCGATTGGAAATACTATGAAATAATGTATGGAGAGCGATATATGGATACTCCTGAAGAAAATCCAGAAGGTTACCGTATAACAAATGTAAATGAGAGAGTAGGAAATATAAAGGGCAAATTATTAGTAATACATGGAGCGATTGACCCAACAGTTGTTTGGCAGCATAGTTTAGTTTTTACAGAACAGTGTATTAAAAATAGAATTCAAACAGATTATTTTGTTTATCCAAGGCATGAGCATAATGTATTAGGGCCTGACCGTGTTCATTTAATGAAAAAAGTAACACAGTATTTTAATGATTTTTTGTAAGTAATTAAAAAGGCTATGTGAAAAGTTATCATAATAATATCTTGATATAAACTTATTAAATTTTTAAAAGCAGGATGATTGTAATTGTCCGGTTTTTATTTGTATATATCTACATATGGTTTTTGTACATTAAATTGTCTGAAATTCCCTGATTCTTCACCTGAAAATCTGAACTCTACATTTGCTCCACCGGGAGGGATTCTTGGGAAATAGGCAAGTTGAATCTGAATTGTATTAAATACTAAATGGTCATTTTTAATTCTGATACCAGCACCGAAAGAATAAAATGGTTTGCGATTAAAAATATTTTTTTGTTGTGATATCCAAGCCATGTCGATAAAACTATATATTGCAGTTCTGAATCCAATAAACTCGGAAGGGGTAAATACTACATTTTCAGTTTTTAAGATCAGTTTTTCTGTGCCTTTTAATGAAGAACTATTGTAAGAAGTTAAGCCGTTATTTTTCTGATTTAAAAATAAATACATTTCGGTTTGTGCATTACTTCTTGAAACATAGTTAAATGATATAAATGTTCTTAAATCACTTCTTCCAATTGGAATTAAAGAAGAAATATATCTTCCCTGGATTTTACTTGTTGTTTCTTCGAAATTTCGCTTGAAGATAAACGAGTTTAGATCCCCGCTTAAATAGAAATATCCTTTATTTGGAATTAGTGCCATGCCAAATGAAAAATGAGCACCTGTGTATAATCTGTTTTTTTTTACATTGTGATTGTAGCCAAAAGATATTGAACTAAGAAAGCCATGTGGCACATCCTCGGTTTTTCCATAGTTAAAGATTAGCGAATTCTTGTAATAATTCTGTTTAGAAAATGAAATGCTGGAAAATAAATATAGGTTTTGCGAAAAATTAGGTACGCTGGTTAAAGAGTCGGGTAAGTTGTAATAATCATTTACCATCACCTGTCCCATAATTCCAATGTTTGACCGATTAAAATAATTAGGCGCATCTATCAGGTATGCTCTTCCCAGCCAGAAGTCCTGAAATAAATAATCAAAATTATTATTCCATATATTATTCCGTTTTTGTGATATTGTTTCGATTTTATAATTTCTTTTAATTTCAAATCCTCCTGCGTATTTGGTTTCAGGGACGAGAAATTTTTTGTTAGCCCCAATAGAAAAAAACCTTGAATCAACAATATCACTATAATCCATATTAAATGAAATGTAGGATCCATATATGTTATTCCAGTTTAGTCTTTCCTGGAAACCAAAAGCTTTATTTGCTGTAGGTGCTGTATTGATCGAGTGACTAAGCCCCATGCCAAAGCCTAATACATTTCTGCTATATACCTGAAAATTGCTTTCATTTGCATTTATGGATAAATTAGCTCCATATGGATAGTTATCTTGAGAAATAACAAGTACATCAACTAAGGTTGAGTCGATATTAGCCGGCTCTATAATGATAATAGCATCAGTTATAAAATTTAATGAACGAAGAATACGCTCACTATCCATGATATCTTGTATGTTAACATACTCACCTTTTTTAAATGTTAAGGTATTTGTAATGATACTTTTTCTGGTTGAAAATCTAAGTTTTGTTAGGGTCTTTTCTAGATCATTTGTTGTAATTCCTATTGTGTCTAGTATACTTTTAGAAAAAGGGGAGACCTGTTTAATTTTTATGCTACGTATTACCCTTTGATTGTACTTTTTATTTTCCCTTTCAAATTCCATAATGAGTTCATTGGTGGAAATATTCGAATCTTTCGAAATTACAAGCCAGTCATAAAGTTTCTGATATATAAAACTATTTCCGGAATTTGATTTTAATAATTCCTCTACAGAATTGTTGTTGGTATTCGTTGCCTTATCATCCTTTTTATTAGATGATGAAGGTGTTGTTTCTTGTGATTGTAAATTATCTGATAGGAAGAAAAAGAAAGCCATGCATAACATTTTGATAATGATATATCTTAAGTATGGTAATATGGCAAGTGACATATTGATAATGTTAGTCAAATCCTTAGGTTGTATCAATGGAATTTAATATTAAGAAAGATAAACAATATTTGTTCTAATAGAATCAATTAATAATGCAAAATTAGTTTTAATAAATAATTAGTCGAAATCAGTATTGGGCATTATTACTATTGTTTTGAGATATAAAAAATACAAAAAAAGCATGTAAATGTGTCATAAATAGTTAATTATCAGTGAAATAATGCCATTTAATTTGGGTTCTTTACTGTCATCTTGGCAATAAAATACAACTGGCAAACTAATTGAGTATTTTATTTTAAATAAGAATAAAACTAACATAATATGAACTTTCAGGAATATACAATTAAATCACAAGAAGCAATTCAACAAGCATTGAATATTGCCTCTGGTAACAAACAACAGTCGATTGAGCCTGGACATATTTTAAAAGGTATCATAGATGTTGAAGAAAATATATCTTCATTTATCTTTAGTAAGTTAAATGTGCGAAATATAACAGCTCCATTGGATGCCATAATTATGGGATATCCTAAGGTGTCTGGTGGAGAGCCGTTTTTATCCAGAGAGAGTAATGAGGTGCTACATACTGCAAAAAATTATTTAAAGGAGTTTGATGATCAATATGTAAGTGTAGAACATTTATTATTAGGATTATTAAAGGTTAAAAGCTCTATTTCAAATTTATTAAAAGATGCCGGTGTTACAGAAAAAGATCTTATAAGTGCTATTAAAGAGTTGCGTAAAGGGGCCAAAGTCGATTCGCAAACGGCTGAAGATAATTACAATGCTTTAAATAGATTTGCAATTAATCTTAATGAACAAGCCAGATCAGGAAAATTAGATCCTGTTATTGGGAGAGATGAGGAAATAAGGAGAGTATTGCAGATTCTATCAAGACGTACCAAAAATAATCCGGTATTAATAGGAGAGCCTGGTGTTGGGAAGACTGCAATAGGAGAGGGGATTGCAATGCGTATTGTCAATGGCGATGTGCCTGAAAATTTAAAAACAAAGCTGATATACTCATTGGATATGGGTGCCTTGGTTGCAGGTGCCAAGTATAAAGGAGAGTTTGAGGAGCGCTTGAAGGCAGTTGTAAAAGAAGTAGTAAATAGTGATGGTAATATTATCTTATTTATAGATGAAATTCACACACTTGTTGGAGCAGGAAAAGGTGAAGGGGCAATGGATGCCGCAAACATCTTAAAGCCAGCATTAGCAAGGGGAGATTTAAGGGCTGTAGGTGCCACTACTTTAAGTGAATATCAAAAATATTTTGAAAAAGATAAGGCTTTGGAAAGAAGGTTTCAGATTATTATGGTTAATGAACCGGATATATTAAGCGCCATATCAATTTTACGAGGATTAAAGGAGCGTTATGAAAATCATCATAAAGTAAGAATTAAGGATGATGCCATTATTGCTGCTGTAAACCTCTCTAATAAATACATTTCAGATCGTTTTTTGCCTGATAAAGCGATTGATTTGATTGATGAAGCAGCATCTAAACTTCGTTTGGAAATGAATTCTGTTCCAGAGGAAATTGATGAACTGGATAGAAAGGTAAAGCAACTAGAAATAGAAAGAGAAGCTATTAAGCGTGAAAAAGACAAAGTGAAACTTGAAGAACTCAATATTGAACTATCTGAATTAAAAGATAAAAGGTCTGGATTGAGAGCTAAATGGCATGAGGAAAAAAGTGTTGTAGAAGAGATTCAGCAACAAAAATCCAATATTGAAGGATATAAGTTTGAAGCTGATAAAGCAGAGCGAGAGGGACTTTTTGATAGAGTTGCAGAACTTAGGTATGGAAAGATAAAAGTTGCAGAAGAAAAAATTGAAGAACTAAAAAAACAACTAAGTCAGAAACAATCAGAAAATCCAATGATAAAAGAAGAGGTGGATTATGAGGATATTGCTGGAGTTGTAAGTAGGTGGACTGGAATACCAATAACAAAAATGCTGCGAAGTGAAAAGGAAAAATTGTTGTCCTTAGAAGATGAGCTTCATAAAAGAGTTGTTGGTCAGCAAGAAGCAATTGAAGCTGTTTCTGATGCTATCCGAAGAAGTCGGGCTGGTTTGCAGGATGAGAAACGTCCTGTGGGTTCATTCATATTTCTTGGAATGTCTGGAGTGGGTAAAACAGAGTTAGCAAAAACATTGGCTGCTTTCTTATTTGATGATGAAAATAAAATGACACGAATTGATATGTCAGAATATCAGGAGAGACATTCTGTATCCAGATTAATTGGTGCCCCTCCTGGATATGTAGGATACGATGAAGGAGGTCAGCTCACTGAAGCAGTACGCAGAAAGCCTTACTCAGTTGTTTTGTTAGATGAAATAGAAAAAGCTCATCCAGATGTTTTTAATGTATTATTACAAGTGTTGGATGATGGAAGGTTGACAGATAATAAAGGTCGTGTTGTTGATTTTAAAAATACAATCATAATAATGACATCAAACGCTGGTTCCAATATTATTCAGCAAAACTTTGAAGGTGTGAATGAGGAACAATTGTCTGACGTTTCTGATAAAACAAAAAAAGAAGTATTTCATTTATTAAGGCAAACAATTCGTCCTGAATTTTTAAATAGGATTGATGATATTATCATGTTTACACCATTATCGCATCATGAAATTAAACAGATTGTTGAACTTCAGTTTTTGGCAATAAAAAAGATTTTAAAAGCTAAAGGATTGTTAATAGAGGTATCGGAACAGGCAATTGAATTTATTGCAAAAATAGGTTTTGATCCTTTATTTGGTGCGAGACCAATAAAGCGTCTGATTCAAAAAAATGTACTAAATGAATTGTCAAAAAGAATATTGGCCGATGATGTTAATAAAGATGATATTATTAAGGTGGATAGTGATGGTAAAACTCTAAGGTTTACCAATTAATTAGATCTGGTTTTAATTAATTTATACCTGCAATTTTATGAAATAAAAAGGGTGAATTCCATATGGATTCACCCTTTTTGCTATATAATTTTTCTAATTATTCATTTATTCACCACTGGCTCCATAATTAGGAAGTACCCTTGCGCTAGGATCATCAACATTACAATTTTCCCATTCTTTGTTTGGCATCCAAAAATCTTTAATAACACCAGCTCGTCCAGGGAAATGCTTTTCAAAAATGTCTCTATACATTAAAGATTCTTTTGAAAATGGAGGACAATAACTATATTTTTCTTTTGCTGCAGCTAAATCCTCTTCAGTATACATTTCCTCCGCGTAGGCTTTAAGATAATCAACGCAGCTATGCCCTACAGCGTCAGAGAACGCTGCTTTTTGACGATAAAGAATATCATGAGGAAGGTAATCACCTTCAAAGGCCTTACGTAAAAGGTATTTACCAATTCCTGAGAAATTTACTTTTTTCTCTGGATTAATACTCATCACATATTCAACAAAATCAAGATCTCCAAATGGTACACGAGCTTCAAGCCCACAAGATGATATACATCTGTCAGCTCTTAGCACGTCGTACTGGTAAATCTCATTGATTCGCTTTTCAGCTTCCTTTTGGAAAGCCTCAGGGGTGGGAGCGAAATCAGTATATTTATAGCCAAAAATCTCGTCAGCAATCTCACCGGTCATTAATACTTTTACATCAGTGTTTTCGCTAATGTATTTACAAATCAGGTACATTCCCATTGATGCTCTAATGGTGGTAATATCCCAAGTTTCAGTATTATATATTAAAGAACTTAAGGTGTCAAAAATATCTTGTTTTGTAAATAAAACTTCTGTATGGTCTGCACCGAGGTAATCTGCAACAATTCTTGCATATTTCGTATCAATTGGATCGTCTTCAATACCAACTGCAAATGTTTTTATAGGTTTATCTAACATTTTTGCAGCAACAGCACATACTAAGCTTGAATCTAAACCCCCACTACATAGGAAACCAACAGGAACATCAGCCTGAAGTCTTTTTTCAATACCTGTAGTAAGTTTAGTATTTAAATTTTCAAAAATCACATCAAGATCATGATCTAAAACTTTTTCTACTTTCGAAATATCTCTATAACAATGAAATTCTTCTCCATCATAATAGTGTCCGGGAGGGAATGGTTTAATCTCATTACAAAGTGAATGAAGAGATTTCATTTCACTAGCAAACATTATTTCACCATTATCTGAATAGCCATAAAACAACGGACGAATTCCAATAGGATCTCTTGCAGCAAAATATTTTTTAGCAACAGAATCATATATTACAAATACGAATTCAGCATCAAGTGATTTTGCAGTTTCTTCAATTCCTTTTTCTAGAAATAATGGAATAATTACTTCACAGTCACTTGTGGATTTGAATTCGAAAGTGTGTTCGTATTTTCTTCTTAATTGCTGAAAGTTATATACCTCCCCATTACATACTAAATTTATATTTTTGTATACCAGGGGCTGGTTTCCATGACTGGATACATCCATTATACTTAAACGGTGAAATCCCATCCATCCTTCTGTTCCAAAATCTCTAATGATGGAATTGTCTGGACCTCTATAGCTTATCTTTTTAAACTCACTGGCAAACAAAAGTTTGTCCATCATGTCGTTCCCCGTGTAAACTGCAAATCCGCACATATTTAGTTGGTGTTTTTAATTTGATTTAAAATCTAATTTTACTTTAATTTGAGCGTAAAAGTAACTATTTAAAATATAATAGCAATAATTAATCACAATTTATTATTAAAAACGCCTAATAACTTACTTATTGTTACTTCGTATTTTTCGGGGTGCGCTATCTTATTTTTTATAAATTATTTATAAATGGAGTAAAATTAAAGGGTCTTTAATAGATATTGTATTAAATATAACCTTACCCAATACTATTAATGGGGGTGTTTTGTTATTTTGAAAAAATTGAAAAATGATCTAAAGAATTTCATATCATATTTAAATATATAATGATGAGAGTTGATTTTTTCTGAATTTTATTGGAATTGATCTTTTTTTTTTATTTTTTTACGTTACGATTCAAAAATTAATTATTCACTATCTAAAAATTGTATGCCTATTGAAAATATTTACGCTTAATTATTAAACGTAATATAATGAAGAACATAGAGTTGATTGCAGATGATGAATTGATAGTACAATTCATTAGAGGACAGGAGGAATGTATACAAACTCTTATTGATAGGCATAAAAATCGAATATATTCCTATATTTTAATGATGGTTAAGCAACAGGAGCTTGCTGAAGATATTTTTCAGGATACTTTTTTTAAAGTAATAACGAATTTAAAAAAAGGTAAGTATGTTGAAAATGGTAGGTTTGCTTCTTGGGCTATGCGAATTGCTCATAACTTAATTATTGACTATTACCGGAAAGAGAAAAATTTCCAGGTTGTATCTAATGATGCAAATGAGTATGATTTATTAAATTCAACAAAGTACAGTGATGATACAGTTGAAGATAAGCTTGTTTATTCTCAAATATTATCCGAAGTTTCTGAGTTGATAAATTATCTGCCGGATAACCAAAAGGAGGTAGTTAAGCTAAGACACTTTATGGGACTAAGTTTTAAAGAAATTGCTGAGGAAACCGGTGTTAGCATTAATACTGCCTTAGGGCGTATGAGATATGCTTTAATAAATATGAGAGCTATGGTTGAGGAGAAAAATATTTCATTGACATTGTAATTTACTACAATATAAATAAGTAATAGGCGTTATTGAATTAGTATTAAAAATTAAATAATGCCTATGGATATAAATTATACTTCAGATCCAAATTTAATTAAAAGTTATAGTTTAGCGTTAATTGATTTCTTTGAGGAACTTCCTGATAGTTTTTTTGAAGATGATAATCTGACTCCACGCAAGCAGATTGTGGATAATATAATTGATTTTTCAACAAATAAAATATCAAACCCTAATATGGATTCGAATTTATTTCGATTTCTAAACAACTAAAGTTTAAATACGCTTTTGTGTGTTTGATGTTTTTGAAATGAACAGAAAGTCAGGATGATATGTGATCATGTTTATGTATGTTTATAGTATTGTCCTGACTATTATAGTTTCTTGTAACTTTCTCAAGTTACAAAATGATCATGCAAATATCAGTATGTTTTTATGATGATTTACTTATAAAAGTTTTTTTCGAAAGCTGCAAATTCTTCTTTACGTAATAGATTACGTTTTATAAAAGCACTTAAAAAACCAGTGCCATATCCTATTAATTGAGTTAGAGAAGTACATATTGCTAATATAGATGCTTTAATATCTCTGGTTTTATATAGAGCATCAATAAAAAATGCAAATAGAGGAATTATAAGTAGCCATCCAATTGTAGGGATAAAAAGGGATGCTAATATCCATGCGAAATAGCCTATGGAAAATAATGCAGGCATCCAATGAACTAATTTGATGGTGCCGGGATGACGAAAATTAAGATTTATTCTTGCAATACCAGAGTTGTGCACTTGTTTGAAAAAGGACTTTAGGTTATTTCTTCTTTTGTGATAAACCCAGGCTTCATCAATGAGAACTGTTGAGAAACCATTTTCAAGTATTCGCATACTGAAATCCAGGTCTTCTCCAAACCTTAGCTTAGCAAAGCCATTTAATCTATCAAAAACGTCTTTTTTTATTCCTAAATTAAAACTTCTGGGATAAAATTTATCTAATTTTTTTTTTCCTCCTCTTATGCCCCCGGTGGTAATGGTTGAGGTCATTGAATAATTGATTGCTTTTTGAATTGAATTAAATGAAGTGTGAGCTCTATCGGGACCTCCATAACAGTCTGCTTTATATATGTATTTCTCAACTTCCTGGAAATAATTAGAAGGGATGATGCAATCAGAATCGAAAAATACCAAGATATCTCCATTAGCAAGTTCAGCACCTTTATTTCGTGCTGGTCCAGGACCAGTATTCTTCTGGTGGTAATATGTAAGGTTTAAATTGTCGTTATATGCTTCACATATATGTTCCGAGAGTAACTTTGAACCATCCTCGACAATGATAACTTCAAAATCTTTATAATTTAATTCAACTAAACTGTGTAATAGCTCATCGACCTCTTGTGGACGATTATATACAGGGATTATTATTGAGAACCTTGGCATTCAATTTATTTTTGGCTCAAAGTTAAAATTATACCTTTTAAAAGCAAATGAGTTAAAATCTATAATCGTAATTAATGGAAAAGTACTGGCATTATTAGAATAGGAACATAAAAATAAATCCTTGTGTAAAAAGAATAAATGATTGGAGATATAGGGGAAGGGGGTGCAGTTTATTAATAATAACCTCAGTTCGATTAAAATTAAAGAGCTCAGATTTTATTAAATGATTGATATACAATATAAATTTTGAAGCATAGCGAGCTATGGTGATAAAATTTATAGCAGTAGATCGGTCATTTAATGAAAAAATAGTAATTCCCACTTATAAACAACTGTTTTCTTCGTCATATTTGCTAACCATAGCACGCTATGTCTTCACAAATATTCCTTGAAACCAATTATTTATAAGCGGTCTGAGCCATTAATTTTATGTCGAACTGAGGTTAATAGCTTTTCTATTGTCGGATGCAACCTGGAGCTGGCTTAAAGCAGTTTGGAGTTAGGGTGTTAATAATCTCAGTTCGATTAAAACATTTTGAAGGAGAATTTCAGCATAAAAGATGTGTTGTTTTTTCCATATTCATTCAACTTGGCTATTCATCAATGCCTATCTGAATTGCATATAACCTCTTGAAATATTTAAAATTCCTTGTGTTTATTTAAGTAATATGCCCTAAAGTGAAGGGGAGCTTATTTTAATCCACTTTTATGTTTTCTATATTTGAAAGAATTTGGCCTACCCATATCCGTCCATTTTGTTGATTGAGATTAAAATCAGGTGTATACTGTTTTACTCCGCAAAATCGGAACCTGGCTGAATAATTACCTGTTTCCATTTTATAATAATCTGAGGATTGAAAAGTAAATGTCATATCCGAACCTTTTTCTAGTATGGACAAATCTTCTATCGTAATATCTGACCAGGTATCAGATTGAACAGACCATCTTAACGGATGAGCAAGCTTTGTTTCCATGTTTTGTAGAGTTATGCCTCCCGTAAAATAGTTAAAATCAAGATCTCCCATTTTTTCGGGGTCAAGGATGTAATAATTAATATTGTCATGGTTTTTAATAGTAATGGTGCATATTACCTGAGAATAATCTTCAAAAGAATTAATTTCAACTTTATCAATCTGGCAACTTATACCATTGCGTAGTATATGACGGTTCTCAAAGGCTTCAATTATTCTTGGGTCATTACGTAAGTCCATTGATCCTCCATAATACCCAATCTCCAAAATATTATTGCCATATAAGAAACAATCCACAATGGAGTACGGAGAAGTTGGCATTGATGATAGATTACAAGAATAAATAATTCCGTTATAGATATTATCCTCGCCAACAGATACATTAAAATCTGTAATATTTGGATTCAGTATCAAGTCACTTTTCAAATATATCAGATGAGTTGACTGGTCATAAAACAATATATCCGTTTCAGTTATTGTTTTCCCATCGTTGAATTCGATTTTAAACTCATCATTTAAAACATGTTCATCTTCTTTTTTACATGAAAGTAACAATAGTGTTAATACCAATCCGTAGGTCAGAGTAATGTTTAAATTTATCATAATACAGTTTTATACCTGGTTATTATCTTTTGTACAAAATACTTCTCCGTAAGAGTACTTTAAATGCAAAGCGTATCAAAAATAACAAAATATTGAATTTATGCTTGTTTCAGTAGCAATAAATATTAATTCGATTCCATGGCTAAAATTAATTGTAAAAGGCTGGTGCGCATAAAAAGAATCTATTTGACTATACATTTTAGCATATCGGGCAAAATGCCGAATCTTCTCCTGATAGACTTCTGTTTATGCTTATACCAACATAATTTCAAAATACGACTAAAGAATTTCAGTACATTTTGATGTAGTATTGGCATTTGTCTCTCACTCAAAATTAAACAAGTATATTTGCATTGAAACTAGCCTGAATTATTCACAAATAATTCTACTACAAGCATCAAAATCTTTGATACAAAGCAAATACTCAAATTTCATTTTTCAAAATAGTTCACTATTCCTGCAAACTGAAATTCTCCGCTTCACTTTTTCTCTTTGCTTTTGAGGCTTTCGTAACGAATATTTATGAATACATCAGGCTTGAATGTAAAATGAATACGGCCTTATATTATTTCTCTGGTACCGGTAATAGTTTAAGTGTGGCCGGTCCATTAAAAACCATATAATCGGGAGTGAATTATTTCCCATAATTGGATGTTTAAAACAGAAACCGATTAAGGTTACTGCCCAAAGAGTTGGCATTATTTTCCCGATTCATTTTATGACTGTACACCGCATTATCCGTGAGTTTCTAAAGGAAGTGAGTTTTCATAATCCCGAATACATTTTTGTTGTTGTTACAGGAGCCAGTCCAAAGTTTGGGAATGCTCTTACGCAAGTTGAAAAGTACCTACACACAGCAAAGGTAAAACTCAATGCAGGTTATTTCATCCCAATGGTGGCTGCGCATTTTCCTTATCTAAGACTTTCAAAAGCAAAACAACCAGATAAACTTTATCAGAAGGCACATGAAAAGATTTTGCATATTAGCGAAAGCATTGGCCAATTGAAAAATGAATTGGACAATGAATTTACAATACTCGGTAAAATTAATCAGTTGGTATCAAAGGAAGCTAACGGCAACGAAAAGTTATTTACAGTAGATCAGTGCTGTATTCGCTGTGGATACTGTATGCAGGTTTGTCCATTCCAGAATATCAGGCTGCATGGCAAACAAGTTCAATGGCTGGATAACTGCCGCTATTGTTTTGCCTGTTTGCACTTTTGCTCGAAGTCGGTTATACAGTATAAGAATTTATCGGTGGGCAAACCACGTCATCATCACCCGTCCATTTTGCTTAACGATATTGCTTTACAGAGGGAGTAAAGCTTCTGAGATAGGATAAAAATAGGGGATAGTTTATATTCGTTTTGTTGAATTACAAAGCCTGGATTATCAATGTCGATTTGTTCTTTAATTATCTATTAATCTTAATAACCTGAGTTCGATTAAAATTAGCGAGCTCAAATTTCCCTCATAATGTTTTGGTTCGTCAAATAATGTCATTGCCTGATAATTCTCTTGGATATTGATAGTCCCGCGTCCAAGTCCATGATTCTGCTTTAACACAAATTCATACTCGCACTTACTCTTACGTTTTAATGCAATTAATGCTTTTTCCTTTGAATCAACTTCAAAAGGTCCATATGTGATTTTTCCTGGATTAACATCAAGTACCTTAATCCCCCATTGTTTTGTATGGTCAGATGGTAATACCGAATAAAATTCAAAATGCTACTTCTAGTTCACTTCGTTCCTAGAGTAGCTTGAATTTAGCTCGGCATTATACCGGCGCATTTATAGTTTTAATTGGTATAACGGGACTTTCCAGACCTTAACTTCTAATATTTCCAAGAGTTCACTATTCGTTACTAAGCCTTGATTTGTTTTGTTTTACAAGCAAACAATAATATTCCAACCAAAACAGTTACCAATGTTCTCATTAATTTCCTTTCTCATTATGGTGAGTCCGAAGATAATGATATAGATTACCAACATTTTCATCGTATGTATCAATCAGTTTTATTCTTTCATTTTCAAATTGCAGGTTCAGTTTTCTATTGCGAACTCTGTATACATTTTGGGACTCATTCCAATGTTTTAAGTTTTGTAAATTAAAAGTCTTTTTACTAAAAAGCTTTTTAACTGTCAAAATATCATTTTCACGATTAACTCTAACATAACTGTTTAGTACTCTAAAAACATAAAAGATCCAATATATATCACCTAAAACAAATAATAACTTTCCCAAAAAATTAATGTTATTCCAAAGAAAAAAACTAAGTCCCCAAAAACTTAATAAGAATACAATACTCAAAAGAGTAAAAAGGAATATTTTCATTTTAAAATTTTTATTTAACAGCTTATCTATAAATGCATTGCATTTAAACTAAACAGAACGTTTGGTGTTTTATTTCATAGTACATTTTAAACTCCTGCCTATCAAGTTACACTGCAAAATTTGAAGCGGGGGATAAACCTCTGTACCCCTTACGAATTATACCCATGCTTGGCAACCATAATTCCTTCATGTTAAATACTTTTGCTATTAATCAAATCAACGACATTTTGATAAGAATCTGTTTTTTGCCTATCCAGAATTCCAAGATTAATCTGGTTGTTTTTAGTAGTCAGAACAATTGTATTTTGCCATCCCCTTTTCTTAATAGTCGCAGATGATATTTGCTCAAACTTTATCATGTTATTGTCAAACTTATGAATCAGTTCATTTATAGGTCTATTAATCAACTTGTCAATAGTGTTTGAAAAAACGAATGGTACTTGTTGGCTAATCCCATATTTTATAGATGTCCATAAATCAAAATTCAGAAGTAAGATGGAGTCCGACCTAATAATCATTAGTCCGATGTCATTGTTAAGTCCAAATGGACCAAACGTTTTATTAATGTAATCACTCATAAATAATTTCCATTTCCAATCAAGTTGATTACTCCATTAAATATTAGCCATATGATTGCGCCCCCAAAAGCAATGTTAAAGCAATCTTTAAACAAAATATTAAGCTCCGTTATAACAAGGATGAACAGAATTCAATACCTGATTCTTGATTCGTTTTTTATAAAATATATAAGGTTTATCGGATGTATTTTGAGTAAAAGGAATGCTGTGTTTGGCCTTCCATTGATATACTTATTAATGTTGGTGTTGTTTTTTTATTTCCTCAAAGGATTTTACTTGAACTCTACCTTTTGTTGGTATCATATTTTGCCAAACCCAGTTATAATGCTCAACTACTTTTTCGGCTTTTAGGTGAGGTCTGTCACCTGTGGTATGCCCATTTGAAACAACAGTAATATCATAGTCTTTTGTCAAAGCTGATTGAATGGAAGATTCAACGCAAAAGTCGGTGGCACAGCCAGTAATCATCAATTCTGTTACATTTAAATCTGCTAATTGAGCATGAAGTTTTGAATGATAAAATATATCATTCGCATACTTATCAATCCTAATATCATTTGAATCAACTAATAATTCATCTAAATTTTCCCACTCCCTGGTATTCTTTTCAAATTCTCCTGAGTCGGTACCATCATGTTGAATAAAAACAACAGGATAATTTTGTTCTCTAAAAATTGAAGCTAGTTCATTTATTCGTTGAACAACACCATCGGTATCAAATCGTGGTGTCTTTGATGTAAAAGATCCCTTTTGCATATCAATAACCAGAAGAGCTTTCATAATTATCATTTATTGGTCTATTAAATTATTAAATATTGTAAACAATCCATAGAGTATTTTCATCTATTCAACACCTCTAACATTTCTGATGGCCTGATTTTCTATACTTTAGCCTAATCAGAAATAAATAAGGTAATTGCATCAGTTCAAAGTGATCTTTCACATCTAAAAATATAGTGACAACACCACTATAATATCAATATAAATAATACTTCACTTATGTAGTTACCTACTATAGATATCTGTAGTTAGTACTACAAACAATATGAGATTTGGAATAGGTAAAAGCACCATAGTTATCTTGCCAATCAATGTCACTTAGTTAAGATTTTTTAAAAAATAAGCAGTTCGTGAGTGCCAAAGATATACAGCGAAGTCGTTATTCCAAATCCTACCTGTTTTTTTCATTAAAATTTTATATTTTTTCTCTACTAGCATTCTCAAACAAATAACCTGAGTTCGACATAAAATTTGGATTTATCTCAAATAATCAATGATTATATAGGTATTCGATAGAACAATGTTGCAGACCACTTATAAATAGTGATGTTCAACTAAAATTATGAAACGAGCATTTCGCGAGTTCAATGTGGCCTATCATAAAATTTCCACATTAAAGAATAGCGGGCTATT
>JBNKGY010000012.1:0-35058 GCA_050290065.1 Marinilabiliaceae bacterium | reverse complement strand
ATTAAATAATCGATTTACGGCTCTAAATTTTATCACCATAGCTCGCTATGTCTCAAAAATTTATATTGTAAATCAATTATTTACTGAATTTTGAGCTCGCTAATTTTAATCGAACTCAGGTTATTAGGAAAATCAGAATGAATAAGGTTTTCTATTTTGGGCAATAAAACTTTACACACATTGCATTCATCATGAGAGAAATAAAAGATAACGGCCTTATTATTCTTCAGTTTCTCGTAATCAATGAAAGATCTTACTGTTTTCATGAGTTCATTTTATATGAATTTGTTCACACGAATCTTACCGCCTCAATCCTTATGTATATATTATAAATCCTCAAATGTCTTATATCATTAGTATTGATTAGTACTAAGCATAACCAAGGTACATCCATGCACAACTTCAATATTGTTTACTGCTGCTAATCTCTCTAGTTCTTCGTTTTCAGTTCCGGGATTAAAGATTATTCTACGAGGTTTCATCAGAGCAATAATATCAAAATAATGAATCTGGTTTTGTGGTGAAAGGTATAATGAAATTGTATCAATACATTCATTTGTGTCTATTTCAGTGTTGATTCTAACGTTACCAACCATTCCAGACTGCTTTCCTACAGCAATTACTGGATGATTGTTATCTGATAATTTCTTAATAGCCATATTTGAATATCGGGTATGATTTTCACTGGCACCAATCACTAAAGTTTTTCTTGAGGTTATCATATACTAAATCTGATATTATTTATGAATTAATACTGTTGCATAGGCTGCAATACCTTCTTCTTTACCAACAAAGCCTAGTTTTTCTGTAGTAGTGGCCTTAATGGCAACATCTTCAGTATCAATATCCATAACTGTAGCAAGTGTACGCTGCATTTTTGGAATTAGGTTTTTTAGTTTAGGTTTTTCCAAACTGATAGTTGAATCAATATTTCCAATATCGTATCCCTTAGTTTTTATTAGTTCAACAGTTTTTTTTAATAGTATTTTACTGTCAATGCCTTTTAATTCATTTGAAGTATCCGGAAAATGAAAACCTATATCTCTCATATTAGAAGCTCCTAATAAGGCATCACATATAGCATGAATTAAAACATCTCCATCAGAATGTCCAATAGACCCTTTTGTATGCGGAATTTGAATGCCTCCTATCCATAGCTCTTCTCCTTTTCCTAATTGATGAACATCGTACCCGAATCCTACTCTAATTTTCATTTTTAGAATTTTTGAAGTAAAAAAAATCCCGAACAAGAATTGTTCGGGATGTAAATTTATAAAGATTCAATGAATTATCTTCTTCTCCCTCCAGTCATTTCATCCATATTCAAGCTTAAGGAAAAGCGGATTGTATTTGCCAAAGGATTATTTGATGCCATTGTGATAATATAAGAAGCATCAATTGTTAACATATTAAATTTAATGCCTGCACCAGCTGTAGCAAATTTGCCGTTTCCCATGGTTTCATCTTCATGGAAGTAACCAGCCCTAATAGCAAATTGATCTGCATACCAATATTCACCACCTAAAGAAAAAGTTAAATCTTCCACAGCAAAATCTCCAAATGACTGAAAAAACGATGCAGGAACAGAAAGGTCTTTTTTATCATCTGTTTCAGATGGTTTTGCTACCATAATGCGGTTAATGTCAAGAGTGAAGCCAACTTTGTTATATCTATCAATTTCAGTGCTATATGCAGATCCGAGTCTTAAATTAGCAGGTAAGAAATCCTTGGTTATTCCGTCATCATATGAGATTTTTGAGCCCACATTTGAAATGTTTAATCCTGCAGAAAAGTCACCTTTTCTACCTCCCCATTTCACAGGTTGTAAATAGTAGAAATTTAAATCGGCAGCAAATGCACTTCCAGGGACAGCATCAGTTCCACTTCCATTACCTATATCTGATCTGATATATCTAAAAGCCACCGATCCTGAAATGTTATCAGATAATTTTCTTGCGTATGCTGCATCAATGGCAAATTCGTTAGGACTTCCAGTTGATAGTGCATTTCCTGATTCATCAGTAAATGTGATATTACCTAAAGAAAAATACCTTAATGAGGCACTTACTGTTTGCATTTTATCAATGCGTTTAAAGTAGGTTAAGTAATACAAATTTATATCGTTTACTAATTTTCTTAACCACGGGGTATATGAAAGGGAAGCTCCCATATCTTGATCAAGAAATGCATATTTGGCAGAATTCCAATGTTGTGAATTAATGTCCGGAGATGTTGCTACACCGGCATCTCCCATGGCTCCACCTCTGGATTCAGGAGTGATAGTTAAAAATGGAGTTCCGGTTTGTGGAGGCCCAAGAACACTTCTTTTAATCTCATTCTGGGCGCATAAATCCATAATTGATATAAATGCTAATGAAAATATAGCAGTTAATTTTAAAATCTTTCTTTGCATATTTAATTGTTTGTTTTTTATAACTACAAAAGTAAACTCAAAAAAAGTGAAAATATTATTGAGTTACCATTATTTTTCCAGAAACTTCACCTTTTCTTTCTGTTTGAGTTAAAATTGAAAGCCTGTAAATATATAATCCAGGTTCTGTGTCTGCTTGCCATTCAATTGGAGGGATCGTATTATTCAATGAAACAACTGATTTTTTCTCCGTATCAATTAATTGACCAGAAAGTGTGTAGATATCAATTGTTACATCTAATGTTACATTAGGCTCGTCTAATTCAAAATAAAAATAGGTTGAAGCTCCTCGAACCACAGGATTTGGATAAGATTTTGCATTTTTAAAGTGAGCTTCATTGTTTTCTGATACAATGAAAGCAATATTACTTTCTGAAGAATTATTATGAGTATCCCATGCCTTAAAACTTAAAGTATGTTTCCCTGGTTCCAGATTTGATAATTGATAATAGACATTTCCCTTGGTATAACTATTTAGTTCCGTTTGAAACTGATCATTTAGAATAATAGATTTTGATTTATCACCATCAATATAACAAACAATATCATGACCAATTCCATTTCCAGTTGTATTAATTCCGCTTTCATCTGATATTTCAGCAATTAAAGTGGGCATTGAAGTGGTTTCTCCACCGTTTTTAAATGATTTATTATTCATCCATAGTTGTATCTCAGGACCTTTATTATCTTCAGACGCATTTTCATTAAGACCTCCTACAATAAACTCATCATAAGCACCAAATGCTTCAATGCTATTGTCATCAGAATAAGCGTAATAACTTATTTTTGCATTATCAAAGTTATATCGTATATCTTTTGGTATTATAAAATCAGATTCAAATTCACCATTTGTCACTTTGGAAATACCCTTGAAAATTAAGTTGTCATAGGCTTCATATTGAAATGCACCATCATTATTATTATCCAGTGTAAATAATTGACTTTTTTTATCAAATACTGAGATGTAGACTTTCCCATTAAAATTATTTTCTATAACCTGCAAAGCATTTGTAATATTGCCGGTTATATGGTTGTGCGATAATGCTTTTAAGCTATCTAAAGGTTCATTAATGGATTGTTCATTGATTGTTACAGTATTAGCTACCAGTTCCGGATATATTGGTTTTAAGGCAGGATCTCCAAGTAAGGTGAAATTCCGTTTATTAACACTTGTTCCGGAACTTATTTTAGTTCTTCGCATAATCTCACCAAAAGTCAATGGGTTTCCCATATCATCATGTTCAAATATATTATCATAAAGGTTGTTATTTAAGATGAAATTTAAACTTGAATATACAATTCGAGTGGTTGTGAAAAGAGCAATGGCTCCACCAATAGGATTTAAAAATACCATTTCTCCTGCTGATGTTTCAAAGTCATCAAATCTACTAAACTCACAAGTGGCAGTAATAAATATGGGAAGTCTGTTAATATTGCTCCATGATTCAATATGAGCTTTTGTAATGATAGATTCATGAGCCAGTCCTTCTGTACCTCCATGTCCTGTATAATTAAATATAAGAGTTCCTTCATGGATGGCATCATAAATTTCTTTTTCAACATCTGGATATCTTTCATTTACTGCATTCTTAACTTTTTCAAAAGAATCAAAGTAAATTTTATTGATGTTGAATTGAGGGTATTTTGTATCCACCTTGGTTGCTAATCGATTGGCATCTTGCATATGAATATTAGAATCTTTGTCATCACCAACAAATGTTAATCTGTTTTTCCAATTGTCCAAAGATTGATTACTCAAATAGTTTTCTGATTTATCAACGGCATTTTTTGCTTGCTCAATAGTGCTAACGGGAAATCTTCCTACGCCAATATCGAGTTTGTCACTTGTAATTGATGTACCGTCAGAATCATCTAACAAGCCAAAGTAATCATCTGATACAAAGGAGTTTGTTTGATGTATAGAATTGGCTGATTGATATGTTAGTATTTTGTTGGGATTTCCCTCAATATTTTCTCTGTTATCATAAGTTCCATCACCAAATAACAGTAAATTCTTGGGTTTTAAGCTTTCATTATCACCAGCTCTATCATAGAACATTTTAGCAAAGTTACGTATTGCTGTAACATCTGGTTTTCCTGAAGAAAACTCATTGTATATTTGCTCGGTAGTTGCAACTGCATATGACAATCCCTGAAATTCCTTGTGAATTTCACCTAATCTTTTTGCCTGATCTAGATAATCAGGATGACAAACAATGAGATACTCAACATTAGGCAAGCTATGAAGATTTTGATTTTCAACTTTATTTATATAAGCAGGAGAGGGGAAACCTCCTGAAGGATCAAAGGCAACAAATGATTTTAACTCACTTGAGTTATACACAAAAGATGTTGTTCCATTAGAAAAGTTAGTATTAACTTTTAAAGGATTTAGAATATCTGTAATATCCCAAACATGAATATTCTGGTTTGAATTATCTATGTTGTACTTTGTAAACGTCCCTGTTTCTACAGCGTCGATGTTTCTAAACTTAATTTCATTTTCAGTATAAGTTAATTTCCTATTCGCATTTATACATATATAGTCCAGATATCCTACTGAACTGGTAACAGAGGAAGAAGGATTGTATATCACTTTTAATTTGATAAGATCTTGTTGAGAAGTAGTACTTCCTTTTAATATCCCTTCTCTTGCTTTATAACCAAGGTGATCATTAGGGGTTATAGCGAAAATTTGTGTGGATCCAATAGGAGAATCATTAATTTCAGCAGAAAAAGTTGCAATGCCAAATGAACTACTTGCCAAAGCAATATAAGCTTTCACCTGTGACCTAGGAGAAATATTTGGAAAATTAAAATCGAAATATTGTTCCAATTTCGTAGGATGTACAAATCTTTCCCCAAACCATTTACTTCCAGAACCGAATAAATTAAGATTATTTAATTCATGATAATCAAAGTCATTAAAATAATCAACCTCATTGTCGAATACCTCATTCTGAAGGTTTGATTGTTCAATATGTTTTGATGGAGCATCTTTTTCTGTAATAAAGTAATAAGAATGTTCTGTAAATGGATTTTTTGTGTGCATGTACATTCCGGTTGAAGTATTGTAATTCCAGACAACAGGACCTTCTGCATAAAAGTAAACAGCATTATTAAAATGCCAAATGGCGTTTTCAACAAGGTCATCTTCCCTGAATTTACTATTGTCCTCTGGGAGTGGACTCCCTCCGTTACCGAAAATACCTACTTTCTGAGGATTTGATATTCCCCAATTTTGTAATTCACTGTAGGTAATTTTATGTATCCCGGATTCAGTAACTTTAACTTTTATCCAATTTCCCTGACTAAGTACTGAATTTTCACTATAAAATTGTAATGTACTTACACTTTTCAAAGAGGCTTCTTTATTAAAATCATAAGTGATTTCAAGATCAAAGGAAGTAAGTTTTTGAAATGTCGGACTTGATTCTTTCTTTATTAATGGAATAAGCGAAACATTTAAATAAGAAATATTGCCGGATAGAGAAATATCGTAATTAAACTGTAATTCAGGATTTGATATTTTATTTATATGAGATATGTGTTCCTTTGGATCAGGCCAAACATATTTTTCGTTTGTAATTTTTACTCTTACTGAAGACGGTTTAACATTCAATGGAAGGGCGATGCTTTCATTAAGCTTTGGTAAATTGGTTTCAGAATCAATTTCACCCATGTTTGAAAAATTCAACAAGGTTGTCATATTATCGTTTAATTCGATGTCAATTGGTTCTTCCCAGTTAATTGTTTTATGTACAATTTCACTGTTTTGTCCAATGATGTTAATTGAAAATAAAAATACAACCCCCCACAATCCTAACTTTAGTATATTCATACTGCAAATATATAATAACTTTATCTATAATTATTTAAACGTTTTTTTATGTCAAGATGTTCTGTTTTGACCAGACAAAAATAAAAAATCCTAAAAAAAGAAGGTGGTTTAAACAAGAAATCAATAAACAGAACGTTATAAAGTTTATAATATTATATGGCTAATAATGATAAAAGTGAAAAAAAAGAGGAAGAATAATTTTTAGATTATAACCTTTTTCTATTTTTGCAGTATAAGGCTCAAGATGCTTTTTTACTTACTAAAGTATTCAAGCCTTAATTTTAAAAAAAACTATAAGATTATATTTTCGCTATGAGGTTCAAAACTAGATTTTTTTACATTGTACTTGCGTTAGGATTCGTAATGATAACCTCTTGTAGTAGAGGGGGTTCGGGTAATGTTTCGTCGACTACAGGGTGGGAGTACAATACTCCGGATAATGGAGGATTTGAATATTATGCCGGTTATGAGCAAACCCTGGGTCCAGGTTTAAGATTTATTGAAGGAGGTACATTTATCATGGGTAGAGTAGAGCAAGATGTTCTTTACGAATGGGATAATGTGCCTAGAAGAGTAACAGTTCCTTCATTTTACATGGATGAAACTGAAGTTAGAAATGTAGATTATAGAGAATATTTATATTGGATTAACAGGGTGTTTATGGACTATCCTGAAGTATACAAAAAGGCTTTGCCGGATACATTAGTTTGGAGAAGACCTTTAGCATACAATGAACCAATGGTAGAAAATTATTTACGCCATACTGCATATAGTGAATATCCAGTAGTGGGTGTAAACTGGTTACAAGCAGCAGATTTTTGTCAATGGAGAACCGATAGAGTTAATGAGAAAATATTAGTTGAAGAAGGTATTTTGGAATTGGATGTTAATCAGCAAGGCGAAAATAACTTTAATACAGAAGCCTATTTGTTAGGACAATATGATGGTATTGCAGGTAAAAAACCTATGCCTGATTTGGATCCAAATAAAGATAGTAGACGAGTAAGATGGGAAGATGGTAAGTTATTACCTCGTTATCGCCTCCCTACAGAAGCAGAATGGGAATATGCAGCCTTAGGATTAATTGGTAATTCGCAAGAAGAGAGAATGACTAATAGAAGAATTTATCCTTGGGATGGCCATATCACCAGAAATGCTGATCAAAAGGAAAGAGGTAGAATGATGGCCAACTTTGTAAGAAGTCGAGGTGACTACATGGGGATGGCAGGAGAGTTGAATGATGGAGGTGATATTACAGTGAATGTACATTCATATTATCCAAATGACTATGGTTTGTATTGTATGGCAGGTAACGTAAATGAGTGGGTGGCAGATGTATATCGACCACTTTCTTTTGCCGAAGTTGATGAGTTTAGTCCTTTCCGTGGAAATGAATTTAAAACCAAGGTACTTGATGAAGAAGGTTATGTTGTTGAGAAAGATAGTTTAGGTAGAATTAGATATCGTTCAGAAACAGATAAAGATATTCTTGATAGGAAAAACTATCGAACTTCTGACAATAGAAATTTTCAAGATGGTGATGCCGAATCAAATATTGCTCTAGAAGGTTGGTTAGATAACGAACAAGGTACTAAAGACATGTATGGTGAACATACTGGAAGTATGGGGTCTCTTGTGTCTGACAGAACCAGAGTGTATAAAGGTGGATCATGGAGAGATAGAGCATATTGGTTAAGTCCAGGTACTCGTAGATATCTTGATGAGAGAGAAGCGCGAGATGATTTAGGATTTAGATGTGCAATGACAAGAGTCGGAAGTCCAGTAGATAACGGGAAAAAGTAATAGCGAAATAAACTATATATTTTAAAAAGGCTAGCTCAATGAGTTAGCCTTTTTTTTATTTTTGCAATATGGATACAAAGGAATTATATCAAAAGTTTATAGAGTCTGAAGGAATATCTACTGATACAAGAAATATAATCGTAAACAGTATGTTTTTTGCTTTAAAAGGCGCAAATTTTAATGGTAATTTATTCGCAGAAAAGGCTTTGGATTCGGGAGCTTCTTATGCAGTTGTGGATGACAAGGATGTTGTTGTTAAAGATAAGAATTTTGTTCTTGTTGAGGATGTATTAAAAAGCCTTCAGCAGTTAGCTTTTTATCATCGAAATCAAATAGGGATTCCTATCCTTGGAATAACAGGGACTAATGGAAAAACAACAACTAAAGAACTTATTAAGGTTGTTTTAGAGAAGAAATATAATGTGTATGCTACTCAGGGAAACCTGAATAATCACATTGGAGTTCCATTGACGTTATTAGCGATTGACAAATCTGTTGAAGTTGGCATTGTTGAAATGGGGGCAAATCATCCAGGCGAAATTGAAGTTCTTTGTTCTATTTCGGATCCTGATTATGGCTTGATTACTAATGTAGGTAAAGCTCACTTAGAAGGCTTTGGATCTTTTGAGGGGGTTATGAAAACCAAGGCCGAGTTATATCGTCATATTGAAAAAAAAGCTGGTAGAATATTTATTAATGCAGAGAATACCTTTTTGAAATCAATGTTGAAAGGAGGGAGTACTAATATAAAATATGGTATAGGAGATCAAAGTTCTGTATATGCGATTGAGGTTTTGGATGCCGAGTTTTTAGAGTTTAAAGCTATTATTAATAATGAAGAAATTAAAGTAACAACAAATTTAGTTGGAGAATATAATCTTGAAAATGTTTTGGCAGCTATTTCAATTGGATTGAATTTCAAAGTTAATCTTCAAGATATTGTTGATGCAATTGGGAGTTACCTACCAACTAATAATAGGTCACAATTGGTAAAAACTGATAATAACACCGTTTTATTTGATGCATACAATGCAAACCCTACTAGTATGAAAGCTGCACTAAGTAATTTGTTTGTAATTAATAAAAAGAATAAAGTTGCTGTTTTAGGAGAAATGAAGGAGTTGGGAAAATCCTGTAGTCAAGAGCATGAGGATTTGCTTAATATACTAGTCCGTAATAGGAATATTAATGTGATTTTAGTCGGAAGTAACTATTCTTCGTTTAAAGACCAATTTAAAGATTTTATTTATTTTGATGATGTTGATTGCTTAATTAAGCATATTGAATCTGATCCAATAAAAAACAGTTATATTTTAGTGAAGGGATCACGTAGTAATAAACTTGAAAAATTAAAAGGGATACTATAGTTATGTTCAACTATTTATAAAAATACTATATTTCTTGAGGGTAAAGATTTCTTTAAATAACTTCATTAATCTCAAAAAGCTCCTTAAATACATGTTTTTTATGAATGAAAAACTGTAGTAAAATAGAGTGTTTGTATTTCTCCTTATGCTTGCAGGTGTTTGTGAGTTTTAATAAGTACTGTCTTTTCTTATACATTTTAATAAAACTCTTATAGAAATTAAAGTGTGCTTTAATAACTGATAAGAAGCTTGAGAATTCACCCGAAAAAATGAATTTTATCCCTGCAATCCCATCTATAATCAACCTTTGTGGAAGTTTGTATATAATGGAATATTTTGGTAGGTTTTTCAATAATAAAAATAAATTATTCCTAAAATTAAGGTATACTTTACGAGGGTTCGCATAATCAAGAGTTGCCCCACCTAAATGAAAGACTTCACTATCAGCGATGTATTTTACATTCCAACCCTGATTTTTTAATCTCCAACAAAGGTCTATTTCTTCCATGTGGGCAAAGAAGTCTTCGTCGAAGCCTCCGGAATTATTAAATAATTTGGCTCTGATCATTAATGCAGCCCCACTTGCCCAAAAGATATCAGATGATTCATTATATTGCCCATTGTCTTTTTCAATATGGTTAAAAATGCGTCCCTTACAAAATGGGAAACCATATTTATCAATATAACCTCCTGCAGCTCCTGCATATTCAAAATACTCAGGTTGTCTATAGCTCTTTATTTTAGGAACACAGATGGCTGTGTTTGAGTTTTCGTTAAGTTCTTTAAGTAAGGGAGGAAGCCAATCTTTCCCGGGAGCAACGTCAGAGTTTAAAAGAATATAGTACTCAGCACTGATTTGTCTGAGAGCTCTATTGTAACCTCCTGTAAATCCATAATTTTTGTCCAGTTGAATAACCTTGATGTGTGGGAACTCCTTTTGTAAAACAGAAATAGATTGATCTGACGAGGCATTGTCAGCTACGATTACTTCCACCCCGTTGACCTTTGAGTTTTCAATTACTTTAGGTAGAAATTCCTTTAGTAGTTTTTCTCCATTCCAATTAAGAATTACAATAGCAACTTTGGTCATGCTTTTACAGTTTTTGTTTGATTAGAATACTTCCATCTGTTATGAGACCAAAGCCAATATTCAGGTTTTTTACGAATTATACTCTCCAGATATTTTGTATGTATTTCGGTTATTTCGAATTCTTTATAATCTTTAGGATTTTCAACTATTGGCACTAGACTTAAATGATAATAACCTCTTTTAATTTTATCAAATCGAAAAAATATAACCGGGTTATTCGTTTTTATGGCCATCTTTTCAGCTCCAATATGTACAGGAGTGTCCTGATTTAAAAAGGTTGTTCTGTATTGTATTAGCTTTCTTTTAGGGGACTGGTCAGAAATCATACCAATAAGAAATCTGGTATTGTTCATTTTTAACTGATGCATGGAGCGATACGAAGATTTCATAGGGAAATTTAGAGTTCCCCATTTTGATCTTAATTGAAGCATAAATTGATCGTAAGCTTTGTTTTTTAGTGGATGATATACTTCGCATCCCTGGGCCTTGCAAAATAAATTTATACATGGAATCCACTCCCAATTACCATAATGACCTAATACGCAGATAACATCTTTTCCTTCTCTATAATATTTTTCTGCTAATTCTAAATTTGAAATGGAAACACGTTTTCTCATTTCCGCTTCTGTGATACTATGTAGTTTGAAAGTTTCGAAAAAAGTATCACATAGATGTCTGTAGAATTTTCGAGCAATGGATTTTATTTCACGGTTATCCTTTTCTGGAAATGAGTTTCTAAGGTTTTTGTATACTATTTTTTTACGATACCCAATAAGCAAAATTAAATAGTAAAATATATCTGAAAGAAGATATAATATAGAAAAGGGTAGATAACTAATAAGTTTAATGAAAAAAATTCCAATATGTACAATAATATTATTCACAATTATTTTTTCATTAATTTATTAATAGTTGTTTTGAATTCATCAAATATTAAATCATTACTTGATACTATTTCTTTTCCATATATGTAATCATTTCCACCATTGAAATCACAGTTTTTTCCACCAGCTTGTTGAACGATAAATGCACCTGCAGCCACATCGTATGGTTTTAAATCGTATTCATAGAAACCTTCAAAACGTCCACAAGCTACATAGGCAAGATCTGTTGCAGCTGAACCTAGCCTTCGTAAGCCGTGAGAGTTTTTCATAAAATAGTCTAAAGAATTCATAAATCCTTTCATTAAACTATAATTTGAATAAGGAAATCCTGTTGCAATTAGGCTTTCAGATACAGTTGAAGCTTTTGATACAGATATCTCTTTCCCGTTCAAATAAGACTTTGCATCTTTCCAACTATAGAAACACTCGTCTAATCCAAGTTCATAAACTACACCTAAAACAATCTGCTTATTATCCTCTAAGGCAATACTTATAGCATATGGGGATAATCCATGAATAAAATTTGTTGTTCCGTCAATGGGATCAATGATCCAGTTAAATCGATCACCTATTTTTTTTGATGTGCCTTCTTCGGCTATAAACCCAGCTTCAGGTAGCAGTTTTGAAAGGCCGTCAACTAATCTTTCTTCACTACCTTTATCTATGTGAGTTACAAAATCATTTTTGCCTTTTGATTCTATTCTTTTTGATGATTCGGCTTCTTTTCTGATGTAATTGGCTGTGTTTTTTATTAAGTCAATCACTGATTGACATAGTATAGATAAATCCATGAATGTTTTTTTTGTAAAGCTAAAAAATCAATCTATTATTTTGGCATCAAATACTATTTCTTCAGGAGAAAATGATTCTAATTGTACCTTTTTGATTTGATTAATATATTCATGGTTGAAAGGAATACGTACTTTTAAGTAATTCTTCGTATATCCACTCATCATGCCATCATGGTTACTTCCTTCAAAAAGAACTTCAGCAGTATCACCTTCGAATTTTTTGTAAAAAAATCTGGTTTTTTTATCCGAGATCTGGTGTAATATTTGGCTGCGTATTTTTCTTTGGTTAACAGGAACTGTATGTTCAATTGTTAGGGCTTTTGTATTTGGTCGCTCGGAATACGTGAAGACATGCAATTGAGAAATGTCTAATTGATTTATGAAGTGCAATGCATCATCAAAATGAGCTTGAGTTTCTCCTTTAACTCCAACTATCACATCTACCCCTATAAAAGCATTGGGCAATAAAGATTTAATTTTTTCGACTCGATGAGCAAATAGCTCTCGGTTATATTTTCTTTTCATTAATGCCAATACCTTGTTCGACCCTGATTGAAGTGGAATATGAAAGTGAGGCATAAATTTATTGGATTGAGCTACAAAATCAATAATTTCATCACTCAGTAAATTGGGTTCTATACTTGATATTCTAAATCTTTTAATGGTTTCAATTTCATCTAGCTTCTGGATTAATTGATGAAAATTTTCATTAGTACTTTTCCCAAAATCTCCAATGTTTACTCCTGTAAGTATAATTTCCTGTGCTCCTTCTTCTGCTGCTTTTCTGGCAAGTTCAATAGTGGTGTTGATGTCGGCATTTCGACTTTTCCCTCTCGCTAAAGGGATTGTACAATAGGAGCAATAATAGTCGCACCCATCCTGTATTTTTAAAAATGTTCGTGTTCTATCTCCAATAGAGTATGATGGGTAGAATGTTTTGTTTGTTGTTATTTTTCCTGCATGAATTTCACCTGATGCCTTTTTTTGAAGATCCCCCAAATAATCAGTTAAGCGAAACTTTTCATTTGACCCCAGAACGAGATCGACACCTGGAATTTTTGAAATAGATTCTGGCTTTAATTGGGCAAAACATCCTGTTACAACAACAAAGCCATTCGGATTCTGTTTAATTGCTTTTTTTATTGCTTGTTTACATTTTTTGTCAGCAATTTCAGTAACAGAGCATGTGTTAATTACATATACATCTGCATAATCATCATACTTTACTTTAGAAAAACCTTCTTCTATGAGGGCTCTTGCTATTGTTGATGTTTCGCTAAAATTTAATTTGCATCCCAATGTGTGAAAGGCAACTTTTTTCTCCAAAAACAATGACTTGTCTATCATCTCTACTATATCAATTAAACGTTACGCGTCCGGGTAAAGGGTGCTTCATTTAAAAAGTGCACAAAGATAAGTAAAACCTGTCAACGCAGAAAATTACCTTAACACAAAGATCTTTTAGTAACAGTAAAAGAGATTTTTTAACTTTTATAAAGAAAAATCCTGGATAGGATGAAAGTGTGGGACGTGACTAAACAGAATGGCCGGATCGATAAATCCGGCCATAAGACTTAAGATGCTTTATATGTTATAATAGATCACTTGCTAATTCAGCTAAATAACTTCTTTCACCTTTCACAAGGTTAACATGAGCAAAAATATTCTGACCTTTCATCTTTTCTGTCAGGTAGGCCAATCCATTTGAGGTTTTGTCAAGATATGGAGAATCAATTTGTTCTATATCTCCTGTGAAAATGATTTTCGTACCCGCTGCTGCCCTGGTAATTATTGTTTTCACTTCATGTGGGGTCAGGTTTTGAGCTTCATCCACAATAAAGAAAACATCAGATAAACTTCTTCCTCTAATATAGGCCAATGGTGTAATAATTAACTGGCCATCGCGTTGCATTTCTTCAATAAGTATGTTTTCTCTGCTTTTTACTCCATGTGAACCTTTTATTACACTTAAATTATCGAATAAAGGCTGCATATAAGGCCCGATTTTATCGTTGACGTCTCCTGGCAGAAAACCCAAATCTCTGTTTGCCAATGGAACAATAGGCCGAGCTAGCAGAATTTGTTTGTAGTTTTTATGTTGCTGTAATGCAGATGCTAATGCAAGTAGTGTCTTTCCGGTTCCGGCTTTACCAGTTAATGAAACCAATTTTATATCATCGTTGTTAAGAGCATCTAACGAAAATGTTTGTTCGGCATTTCGAGGTTCAATGCCAAATGCGCTATGTTTTTCAACTCGTGCTATTGTTTCGGCAAAAGGATTATAATATGCAAGTACACTTTTGCTTTCATTTCTAAGTACGAAATATTGATTGGCTGGCAAATCCTGTAAAGGAAAATCTTCTTTAGGAATACCATCGGAACTGTATAGTAATTCAATTGTTTTGGCATCAAAATTCTCATATATACGAACGCCTTTATCTAATACATCAATGTTTTTTACTTTGTCAGTTTCGTAATCTTCACTGTTGACCCCCAGTGATTTGGCTTTCATTCTAAGGTTGATGTCTTTGGAAACCAAAGTTACAGCTCTTGTCTTGAATTCTTCTTTCACATGTAGGGCGATTGCCAGAATTCGATGATCTGGTGATTTTTCGAAAAAAGAGTCCTGCATGGCTTGAGTAAAGGGTTTGCCTGTTGCCACAAATAGTTTTCCTTGTTTTTCACCCAATGGTATTCCTTCTTTAAAAAGTTTTTCTCCTGATATTTTACTTAAATCTCTTACGAATTCTCTTGCTTGATAATTAATTTGATCGTTACCTTTTTTAAATTTGTCTAATTCTTCAAGAACAACAATTGGAAGAATTACATCATTATTCTCAAAGTTGTATATACATTTGTGATCGTGTAAGATTACATTTGTATCTAGTATAAAAATCTTGCGTTTTTTAGGCATATACAGAGGTTTTTAACTGGTTGAACATTCTTAAAGATATTTATTTTTGTATGAAAATCTTATGGGTTTTGTACTAATTATATAAAAAATATAAGGCAAGATATGAACTATAATGAGGTGTTGGATTTTTTGTTTTCGCAACTACCAATGTATCAGCGAACAGGACAGGTGGCTTATAAGGCCGATTTGAAGAATACATTATTACTAGATAATTATTTTAATCATCCTCATACAAAATTTGAAACCATTCATGTTGCTGGTACAAATGGGAAAGGTTCTGTTTCGCACTGTTTGTCGTCAATTTTACAAGAAAAAGGTTTGAAAGTTGGACTTTATACATCTCCTCACCTTAAAGATTTTAGAGAGAGAATTAAGATAAATGGCCAATGTATATCAGAAAGCGAAGTAATTGAATTTGTTTCGGGAAATAAAGAGATTATAGGAAAGTTAAAACCATCATTTTTTGAAATGACTGTTGCTTTGGCATTTTATTATTTTGCTTGTGAAAAAGTAGATGTTGCTGTTATTGAAGTTGGATTGGGAGGGAGGCTTGATTCCACAAATATTATTAAGCCAAAATGTTCTGTAATTACAAATATTGGTTTGGATCATACTGCTTTATTGGGAGATACTTATGAATTGATTGCTAATGAAAAGGCAGGGATAATTAAGACTGGAATTCCTGCTGTAATTGGAGAGTATGATAAAATTACAAGACCAGTTTTTAAATACTATGCAGAACAAATGAAGGCAGATATATATTTTGCACAGGATGAGTTTCATATTCCTGTTGCTATGAATGGTGTCGATGGAACACAAGTTCTTCAAGTGTGTAAAGGAGATGAAGTTGTGTATGAGAATTTAAAGATTGATTTGTTGGGAAGGTATCAGAAGAAAAATGTGGTTACGGTTTTAAAAACAATTGATGTATTAAATAGACTCGGTTTTAATATAGAGAACAACTTTATTTATGATGGACTAAGGAATGTTGTTACCAATACCGGATTGATGGGACGATGGCAGGTTTTAGGTGTAAATCCTGCTGTTATTTGCGATACAGGACATAATGTGGAAGGTGTAATCGAAATTATTGATCAAATAAATCAGACGCCTCATAAGTATCTCCATATTGTTTGGGGTATGGTTAATGATAAGGATATTAAAAAGGTGCTGGAGCTATTACCTAAAAGTGCAAAATATTATTTTGCAAAACCGAATATTCCAAGAGGATTGGAAGCTTCAGAATTAAAAATTCAAGCAAATAAGGTCGGTCTTGATGGTGAAAATTATACAAGTGTACAAGATGCATTAAAAAATGCAAAAAAAAATTCGGATCCTAATGATTTGATATTCATAGGGGGGAGTACTTTTGTAGTGGCAGAAATTGTTTGATTGTTGAAAAAAGTTTTGCAGATATAAAAAAGTCAATTATATTTGCATCGCTTTTAAAAACAGGGGCACAACAAACAATAAAGATTGTTTGGTCAATGGAGATAAAAGGGCGATTAGCTCAGTTGGTTCAGAGCACTTGGTTTACACCCAAGGGGTCGGGGGTTCGACTCCCTCATCGCCCACAAAGTCTTGCAAGTTATTGCAAGGCTTTTTTTATTTATATTACCTTCCTATTATAAATGCTTTTTTCGCAGCTTATGGATAAATTTCATCAACAGTAAATTTAATTTAGCTGTTCTAGAGCAGAAATGGTGATTAATCATTATAGATAATTTTCTTTAATGGAAAACTTCTCTACTTTTGTTTTTATCAAGAGAGCTACTAAATAAATAATTAACCATAGAATAGATAGGAGTTAGATATTTATATGTCAACAGAAAATAAAAAAAAGGAAGGTTTGGTTCCAGAACCATCTTTGCGCAGGATGCCTTGTTATTTGGCCTATTTAAAGCTGGCAAAAAGAAGAAATCAAGAGTATGTTTCTTCGACACATATTGCCAGAGATATGGGTGTTGATCCAACTCAAGTCACTAAGGATTTATCTTATACAAGTATTGTTGGTAAAACCAGAGTTGGTTATGAGGTAAATACATTAATTGATGTGCTAGAAGATTTTCTGGGTTTTCGTTCCTTAGATAAGGCTTATTTATTTGGGGCCGGTAGTTTAGGGAATGCTTTGTTGCATGATCACGGATTAGATCAATATGGTTTAAAAATAGTTGCAGCTTTTGATGTTGACCCTAAGGTTATAGGTAAAGAAATTGGTGGGGTACCTATTCTGCATGTAGATGAATTTATTAAAATGAAAGATAAGCAGGTGAATGTAGGAATATTGACCGTTCCTGCTGAATTTGCACAGGATGTTGCAAAAACCATGGTAAAGGGTGGAATTACCGGAATTTGGAATTTTACACCAATGAGAATCAGACTGAATGAAGATGTGGTTGTTCAGGATACATCACTTTATGCGCATCTTGCTGTGATGTTTAATAGAATGAATTACATTAAAAAGTAAGGGTAAACTTTGTTTCAACTTCCGGTTCTGAATAGGCATTGATAGTACCACCATGCAGTCTTAAAATTTGACGAGAAAGACTTAAACCAATTCCTGATCCTTGAGGTTTTGTCGTGAAAAACGGAATAAAAATTCTTTCCAACACATTGGGTATGATTCCGGGTCCATTATCTATGACTTGAATAATTGTTTTTCCTCTTGAGTTTTGACTTGAAATAAGTTGAATGGTTGAATCAGGTCTTCCTTCCAAAGCATGAATTGCATTTTTAACCAGATTGATGATCACTTGCTCTAATAGGTGTTCATCTGCTGAAAGTTCTAATGTTTCAGGTTCTATTTTAATATAGCATGCTATATTTTTCGATTTTAACTCCTCTTCGAAAAGAGATTTTATATTCTGAAAAAGATGTGCTACCCTGAAAATTGAAAAATTCGGTTTGGGGATTTTTGTGAGGTTTCTATATGTATTAACAAAATGAAGCAATCCGTCGGTTCTTTTATGTATGGTTTTTAAGGCTGTTTCAACTTCTTCAAGAGATTCAAGTTCTTCCCCATTCACTCCTTGATTTTTTAAATTGTCATTTAATTCTTTAATAATCATTGTTATGGTTGAAGATAAGGATGAGATGGGAGTAATCGAATTCATGATTTCATGAGTTAGAACTCGAATTAATTTTTGCCAGGATTCCATTTCTTTTTCTTCCAATTCTTGTTGGATGTTTTTTATGGAAACCAATTTTATCTTTCTATTGTGGATGTTAAATTCCGTGGCATATATAATAAGTTGCAATAAATTATCTTTTTCCTGCACTTTAATTAGGCTGTTTTCACCATGGTTGATATTAAATAGCCTTTCTACCAATTCCGGACTGAAGTTCTTTAAAGATTCAATATTATTAAGATTTCTAATCTGAAATAGTTTTTTTGTAGCATTGTTAATCAGCTCAACTTTTCCATCTTTCTGATAAGCAATTAAAGCAATACCGATGTGTTGTATTACCGTTTGTAAATAATAAAAATTCTCTTCTTTTTCAGCTCTAACCTCCTGAAAGTCTTTGATGACTTCATTAAATGAATTTTTTAATTTTTCAAAAGAAGAACCCTCTCCTTCAACTTCAAATGTTCTACTAAAGTCTGAATATCTTATGGATTCTAAAAAATTATTTAAAATGCGATTGGTTCTGTCAATATAATGAATGAATGCAAAAATTTGAATTCCAATTGCTCCTCCTACAAGAAAAAGAGTCATTGTTAGATCGGTATTGTAGATAAGGTAAAAGAGTAAAAATATTGATGCGATCAATAAAGCTATCCTTATCAGGAAGTTTATTCTGAAATTTTTATAAACCATATTTTTCCATTCTTCGGTATAAAGATGTTCTGGTTAATCCCAATTCATTGGAGGCTTTGGATATGTTGCCACGGTTCATTCTTAAAACCTTTTCAATAATGGTTTTTTCCACTTCATCAAGGTTATAAGTTTCTAATTCAATACCATCAGATGATGATTTTTGTGAAGAAAGTTGTAGATCTTCTTCTTTTAAATTTGTGTTATCACTTAAAATAACAGCTCTTTCTAATACGTGCTGAAATTCTCTTACATTTCCGAGCCATTGGTAATGTAATAGTTTGTTTAGTGCTGTTTTGGACAGAGTTGTGGTTTTCTTGTATTTCTTTGAAAAGATATTGAGGAAATGATTGGCTAATACAGGGATATCTTCAGGTCTTTCCCTAAGTGGGGGTAATTCAATTTCAACTGTGTTTAATCGATATAATAAATCCATTCTAAATTCATCTTTTTCAGCCATTTCTCTAACTGGCATGTTGGTCGCGCTGATTAATCGAATATCAATAGGTTTTGGTTTGTTTGCACCAACTCGGGTAACTTCTCTTCTTTCTAAAATAGTTAATAATTTGGCTTGAAATGGGAGTGATAAATTTCCGATTTCATCTAAGAAAATAGTTCCTTTGTTTGCTAACTCAAACCTACCGGGCCTGTCTGCTTTTGCATCAGTGAAAGCCCCTTTTACGTGTCCGAATAGTTCACTTTCGAACAGGGTTTCACTAAGTGCCCCTAAATCAACGCTTATGAAAGTTTCATTATGGCGAGTTGAGTTTCGGTGAAGAGCTCTGGCAACAAGTTCTTTTCCTGTCCCATTTTCTCCAAGTATTAATATATTGGCATCAGTCTGTGCTACTTTTTTAATGGTGTTGAAAACTTTTTGCATACCAGGAGAAACTCCTATGAAATCAGAGAAAGGTTGGTCGAGAATTGTATTCATCTCCTGTTGTCTCTCTTTTAAATCATAGACCTCATTTCTTGATTGTCTTAATTTAATTGCGGAAGATATCGTTGCCAATATTTTTTCGTTTTGCCAGGGTTTTAAAATAAAATCAGTGGCTCCGGCTTTTATTGCTTTAACTGATTTTTCTACATCACCGTAAGCAGTTATAAATAATACGACTGCAGATGGATCTATGTCGAGTATTTGTTTTAAATATTGAAATCCTTCTTGTCCACTAATGGCATCCTTAGAAAAGTTCATATCCAATAAAATCACATCAAAGTATTCTTTGCTCAAGATGGATGCAATATTTGTTGGATTGTTTTCTGTTTTAATGAGTTCTACATGGGGTTTAAGCAATAGTTTTAGAGCAAAAAGTATATCCTCATTATCGTCGATAGCTAATATTCTTCCGGTTTTGTTTTGCATCAGATGTGAATTTTATTTGTGTCTTAAATATATACAATTTAGTGTAATTGAGTTATTTCATGTTCAAAGGGGAATAAAGTATTTCGCAGAATGGAGTGTCAAAAAAAGTGCCGAATGTGTAATGTGTTTGATTATAAGAGGTTAATGGCCATGGCATAATAAATGATACTTTAATCAGTGCTAAGGTATATATTTTAACTGCATTGTTAAGCTGGGGATTTTGTATGTATCATATAGACAGTAATATAAGGTGGTTTAGATGACAATTGTATTTAATCATCAATTTATTATCAAAGGTAAAAATATTATTAAGGAACATAATTTATGTACGAAAACGTACATGATGTGTATCAAAACCGTACATGATTTCATTAAGGTATGTTACAAACTATTGATTTAACTAAAGAATACAGAGGCCGTGAAGTATCTTATGTGGCACTTAGCAATATTAACATTAATATTGAGAGGGGGGATTATGTTTCGTTTTATGGGCCGTCAGGTAGTGGTAAAACCACTTTGTTAAATATTTTGGGTGTACTGGATAAACCGACAAGTGGAGCGCTTTTTTTTAATGGTAAATCACTTGCTAATGTTGATGATAAGCAGCGTTTGGAATACAGAAGGGGTAAGATTGGGTATTTATTTAGTGATGCAAAATTAATCGATGAATTAACAATTTTTGAAAATGTTGAGTTACCATTGCTTTATTCCAAAGAGACTCGTAAAAATAGAAAGGAATTGGTTTATGAAGTATTGGGAGCTATGAATATTCTACATAGAAAAGATTCTTTTCCAAATGAACTTACTGCAGTGCAACAACAGAAAGTTTCAATTGCTAGAGCTATAGTTACAAAGCCTTTATTGCTAATCGCAGATGAGCCAACAGGGAATTTAAATACAATTGATGGTGATGAGATTCTTAGAGTTTTGAATGATATCAATGAGTCAGGTACAACACTTTTGGTTTTTACACATGCACTTGTTGTTGCGCAAAAAGGACAAAGGATTGTACAAATGATTGATGGACATCTGGTGTCTGATCATACTGTGAAATAAGAGCAAAATGAGAATTTTTAATTATATAAAGGTTGCTTTTCGTTCGTTATTTCGTTTTCGAACTGATGCGATTATTAATGTTATTGGGCTTTCAGTTGGAATTACAATAAGCATTATTGTTTTGTTGTATGTTAGGAATGAATTAAATTACGATAAACATTTTTCAGATTATGAGCATATATATAGGGTGGTGACAAAAGGGAGTGTAGGTCAAAATTCATTTAAAAGTGCTTATACACCAGAACCTTTGGGTACTTATTTGAAAAATAATTTCAGTGAAGTAAAAGATGTTGTCAGATTTGTAAGAGGGGCAAATAAATTAGTTTCTTATCAGGATAAACAATTTAATGAAGATAATTTCTTTTATGCAGATTCAGTGTTTTTTAATCTTTTTGATGTTGACTTTATTAAAGGTGATCCAGAGAAGGTCTTGAATTCGGAAGATAATGTGGTTATTACAGAGGCTATCGCTGATAAATATTTTGAAAATGAAAATCCTATAGGCAAAAATATTGAACTGGATAATGGGTTGAATTTTACTGTTACTGGAATTTGTAAGGCATTTCCGGGAAATTCACATTTCCATTTTGATTTTGTCGCTTCTCAAAAAGCCATTAGGAAACTATATAAAGTAAAAGAAAAAAAAGATTCAATTTGGAAAAAGAAAGAATGGCTTCAATTGAGTAGATATACCTATGTGAACATAGAAAAAGGTGTCGATATTGATATGCTAACTCTTAGTATTCAAGATAAGTTAAAGGAAACTATCCAAAATCAAATAAATGAACTCGTTTCAGATGGTCAAAGAGAAACAATTGGAATTCAAAATTTGACATTTGAGTTACAGCCACTCACTGATATCCATTTGTATTCCAGTTTGGATAATGAATTGGAGGTGAATTCAAAACGTATTTATGTTGTGTTGTTTTTATCTGTAGCTGTTTTTGTGTTGTTGATTACTTGCCTCAATTTTATGAATCTTACCACCGCCAGGTTATCCGTTCGCTTGGAGGAAATTGCTATTCGAAAGCTTACTGGAGTGAGTAGATTGGGGTTGTTTACACAATTCATTATTGAAGCAATGACCTATAGTTTTATTGCATTGTTTATTGGATTGGTGTTAGTGGAACTTTTATTGCCGGGCTTTAATATGCTTTTCGATTTGCACCTTAAACTCAATAGACTCGAAAGTAGAGTTGATTTATTTTACGTTACCGTATTAACCTTATTTGTTGGTTTATTTTCTGGATTATATCCTGCTATTTATTTTTCTGGTTATAGAGAAGTGGTTATTTTTAAAAAGAATTTTCATATTGGTAAAAATAGTTTGATAATGAGAGGGGTATTGGCAAGTTCTCAGATGCTGGTTGCTACTTTTGTTGTGATTTTAACTATAGGAATGTATTGGCAGGTTCAGTTTTTAAAAAATAAAGACCTTGGATTTGAAAGTAAAAATGTTTTAGTCGTTGAAAGAGGACATTCTTTAGGAAATGATTTTGTTCAATTTAAAGAAGATATTAAAGGTAAGTCGGGTGTAATTGAAGTGTCGGCTTGTTCAAGCCTCCCCGGAGAAAAGGCATCTTTGCGTTCGTATACTTATACAAGTAAAGGTGGAGATAAGATGGTTTTGTTACCCTATAATTATGTTGAAAAAGATTTTTTTAAGGTATTAGGAATTAATTTCTATTCAGGCAGTTTGTGGGAAGATACCGATAGAAAAATGTCCAGTGATGTAGTAATAAATACCAAAGCTATGGATGTTATGAATTTGTCAAAGCCATTGGGCTTAAAGTTGAAAGATGCTCATGCAGGCGGATATGAAATTGGCTATTCTATTGTTGGTGTAACAAAAAATTTTCATTTTGAGCCTATTCAATTTCCTATTCGACCTTTGGTATTGATGGATTTACCTAAAGGCGGGTATTATGATAATCTTATTATTAAGGTTTCAGAGAAAGGATTAGAGAATGGTGTTATTAATGATATTCATCAAACATGGAATTCATATACCAACTTTCAACCCTTTGAGTATAAGATGTTAAGTGAGGTGTTGTCAAACAATCTTACTGAAGAAAAAACGGTGTTAAGACTTTTACTTGTTTTTGCTATTTTATCTGTTTTTGTTGCCTTGTTAGGTATTAGATCCTTTTCAACATTTGTAGGAGATTATAAATACAATGACTTGAAGGTGAAAAAACTTTTAGGCGCTTCACCTCACCATATTTTTGCTGATTTGTTCAAAGAAATTGGTCAATACCTGTTAGTAGGTGTAGTGTTGTCAATTCCATTGGTATATTCAATCTTATTATTATGGTTAAAAGGATTTGCCTATTATAGCAGAGTTCCGGTTTTGATTATGTTAGCTGTTGGTGGAATTATGTTTGGACTTGAATTTTTATTCATATTAATTCATTCATCTAAATTAATCAACTCCAGTCCTGTATATAATGAGTAGTAAAGCTCTTTTTTTAACATTAGGATTTCATAGTATTGGTTATTGTAATTTATTAAAGAAGTATTTGTCAAATATTGTTTGAACCCGTTTTTTGTAATAGATTGTTTATTATGCATTTAAAACACTTCAAATTTAATACTTCGTTGTTTTATTTCAACTCATCAAAGTGATGTTATGTCTCGTTTCTGTGAAAACTTGTTTTATCATATTTACAATGTTCATGATGAATTTTTAATTCATAATCCGAGTTGAATTGTAAAAAGTCTGTGGTTCTAAACTCATATGTATTTCAATTTTAATAAGGTAAGTAAATGAAAATCCTTTGAGAATAAAAAGCATAGAATTGTTTATATTAAATCTAAGTTGTTAGTTCCATATATTATTTGTGCGGAAAACTTCACTGGTATTTCTAAAAAAAAAACAATATATTTGCGCAATTCTAGAAATTAGAATCAGAATTTAATTGACAACATAAATAAAATCATAAGTACAGATGCAAAACAAAGGAGCAGTCAGAGTTTTTGCCATCCTTTTGGCTTTAGTAAGTTTATATCAATTGATTTTTACTTACCAAACAAGGGAGGAAGAAGCTAAGGCAAAGAAATTAGCATTAGCATTAAATGATCCGCAAGCTGAAATTAACTATTTGGATTCAGTTGCTAATGAGCCTGTTTATAAATTTCTATTTGGATTAAGCGAATACACTTACAAAGAGTGTAAAGAGAAGGAAATTAACTTTGGTTTGGACCTTAAAGGAGGTATGAACTTAATCCTTGAGGTTAAAGTTGCTGATATACTAAGGGCATTATCAAACTATAATTCAGATCCAACATTTAATGAGGCATTAAAACTGGCTGAAAAAAGAGAAATGAATTCATCTGAGGATTACATTACTCTTTTTAAAGAAGAATTTAATAAATTAGATAGTGAGGCTAAATTAGCAGCAATTTTTAGTACTGTTGAAATGCAGGGAAAAATTGATTATAACACCTCAAATGAAGATGTAATAAAAGTATTGCGAGAAGAGTCAAAAAGTGCGATTGACAATGCTTTTAACATTCTTCGTACTCGTATTGACCGATTTGGTGTTACTCAGCCAAATATTCAAAAGCTTGAAAAAGCAGGTCGTGTACTTGTTGAACTTCCTGGTATTAAAGATCCACAGAGGGTTCGTAAGTTACTACAGGGAACGGCTAGTCTTGAGTTTTGGGAAACATATGAAGTATATTCTGAATTAGGGTCCAATTTAATGGCTGCCAATGCAAAAGTAGCAGAAATTGAAAAAGCAAAAGCTGAATTAGCAAAAGCTGAGGCAGGAGAAGAAGAAGTTATTATTGAGAAGCCTGCTAAAGAAGAAGATACTACAAGTGATTTGTTAAGCGAAATACAATCAGATAGTACTGTAGTGGATTCTTTAAGTGCACAAACTGAAAAATCACTTTTTTCAGTGTTGATGCCTACTCAACGTCAAAAGGGCCCATTGGTTGGAATGGCTTTGGCTAAGGATACCTCAAAAGTAAATGCTTATCTGCAAATGGATCAGATAAAAGCTTTATTTCCTAAAAATGTAAGGTTTTTATGGAGTGTGAAACCTCTTCCTCCGTTCAAAAAACAGGACGGCACAATGAGTAAAGATGAAATTTATGAGTTATTTGCTATTAAAGTAACTACGCATGACGGACGTCCTCCTCTCGAAGGAGACGTAATTACTGGTGCCAAGGATGAAGTAACCCAGAGAGGTGAGTTTGAGGTAAGTATGCGAATGAATGCTGAAGGAGCTAATGTTTGGGCAAGACTTACTAAAAAGAACTTAAAAAGATCAATTGCTGTTGTATTAGATGGTTATGTATATAGTTATCCAACTGTAAATGTTGTTATCGAACATGGTAATAGTTCCATATCAGGAAACTTTACTGCAGAAGAGGCGAAAGACCTTGCGAACATCTTAAAATCTGGTAAATTACCAGCTCCGGCTCGTATTGTTGAAGATACTGTTGTAGGACCATCTCTTGGTCAGGAAGCTGTTGATTCAGGTTTATCTTCTTTTATGTGGGCTTTCGTTGTTGTATTAATTTACATGATGTTGTATTATGGATTTAAAGCAGGTGTTGTTTCTGACCTTGCCTTACTTGCAAACATGTTTTTCATACTTGGTGTGCTTGCTTCATTTGGTGCAGTATTAACCTTGCCTGGTATTGCAGGTATCGTGTTAACGATTGGTATGTCGGTGGATGCAAACGTACTTATTTACGAAAGAATTAAAGAGGAATTGGCTGCGGGTAAGGGAGTGCGATTAGCTATTTCAGATGGATATAAAAATGCATTTTCAGCAATTATTGATGCCAACGTAACCACATTCTTAACTGGTTTAATTCTGTTCTTATTTGGTACAGGTCCGATTAAAGGTTTTGCGACTACTTTAATGATTGGTATTGCAACTTCTTTCTTCTCTGCAATTTTTATTACCCGTTTAACATTTGAATGGTTGCTTGGTAAGAAAATAGACGTGAAATTTGGGACTAAACTGACAGAAGGATTCTTGCAGAATTTGAAAATTAAGTTTTTAGAGAAGAAAAAGATATTCTTTATAATTTCAGCAATAATTATTGTGGCAGGTGTGGCTTCTTTAGCAACACAAGGTTTGAAATTAGGTATTGATTTTTCTGGAGGTAGAACTTATGTTGTTCGTTTTGATGATGATGTAAATGCTTCAGATATTCAAAAAGTGCTTGTTGATGAGTTTACAGGTTCTCAAGTTGAAGTGAAGACCTTTGGTGGAGATAATCAGGTGAGAATCGCAACAAACTTTATGGTTGATGAAGCAGGTGAGGATGTTGATAATAATATTGAGCAAAAGCTATATGAAGGTTTAAAAACATACTTAGGACCTAATATATCATTTGATGATTTTATCAATGATTACCGCATGAGTTCACAAAAAGTAGGTCCAACAATTGCAACCGATATTAAAACAAAAGCCTATTCTGCTATTGGATTTTCATTACTTGTAATCTTTTTATACATCCTAATTCGATTCCGTAACTGGGAGTATGGTTTAGGTGCACTGGTTGCATTAGTTCATGATGTACTAATTGTATTAGGTATCTTTTCAATTCTTTATAAAGTAGTGCCTTTTAGTCTGGAAATTGACCAGGCCTTTATTGCTGCTATCTTAACTGTAATTGGATATTCAATAAATGATACCGTAGTTGTTTTTGACCGTATCAGGGAATATTTAGGTTTGCATCCTAAAAGAGATAGGAATAATGTTGTAGATTCTGCACTAAACTCAACAATTAGTCGTACAGTAAATACATCATTAACTACTTTTGTGGTGCTACTTGTTATATTCTTATTTGGTGGTGAGGTTATTCAAGGATTTGTATTTGCATTAATGCTTGGTGTTATTGTGGGTACATATTCATCATTGTTTATTGCTACTCCTGTATCATTTGCTGTAATTGATCAACGACTTAAGAAAAAAGAAGCTGCAAAAGCTAAAAAATAAGAGTCTTTAAATATAAATGGCACCCTTTAAACCTTTGTGTTTAAAGGGTGTTTTGTTTTTATTATCTTTGAGTATATTTTTTACTGACAATATCTAATTTGTGTATTGATTATGTTATTTGCTTTTTTCTCTTTTGGTGGAGGTGAGATTTTTATTGTATTTCTCGCTGTACTAGTGCTGTTTGGTGCCAATAAAATTCCTGAGCTGGCCAGAACATTAGGTAAGGGTATGAATGAATTTAAAAAGGCAACAGATGATCTGAAAAAGGAATTTAGGGAAGGAACGCAGGATTTGACGGATGATTTAAAGGAAAGTCAAAAGGAAATTGATAATCATGTTAAAGATATTAATAGTACAATAACAGAATCTGATTCGTATGAGCCATATGAGAATAACGATAATTCAGATGATGGGGAATCTAAAGTTGATGAAAAGGGAATGGATTCAAATTCTCAACCAAGGATAAACAATGCTTCCGGAAATAATAGTATTAGTAACAAAGAATAAATGCTTAAAATTAATTCATGGGATTTTTAATGTTGATAGCAGGGTTTGTCCTGCTTTTTTTTAGTGGTGATTGGTTGGTGAAATCAAGTGTGCAAATTGCTCGATATCTTAAGGTTTCAACTTTAGTTATTGGTATCACAGTTGTGGCATTTGGTACATCAGCTCCTGAATTAATAGTAAGTCTTAAGGCCGTGTTTGACGGTGTTCCTGATATATCAGTGGGTAATGTGATTGGATCTAATATAGCTAATATAGCTTTGGTGCTTGGAAGTGTTTCAATTATTTTACCTATAAGTATCAGAAAAAAAACTGTTGTGTTGGATTGGGGTATTATGATGGCAGCTTCCTTATTATTTTATGTATTTTCTCTGAATTATAAGTTACAGTTTTTCGAGGGAGTTATTTTTATTGTATTGCTTTCAATGTACCTTATTTATTCAGTTTGGGCTTCGCGAAAGCAGATGGATCAGTCAGGTGAGGTAATAAAAACACCTACATTGAAATTATATAGTGCTTTGGGGTTATTAACAATAGCTGCTGTTGGATTGTATTATGGTTCAAAAACATTGGTTGAAGGTGCGGAAATTATTGCTAAAGGATTTAATGTAAGTGAAAGAGTGATTGGTATTTCTGTAGTGGCTTTTGGTACTAGTGTGCCTGAATTGGCTACCTCTGTAATAGCTGCTGTTAAAAAGGAAACGGATATTTCAATCGGAAATATTATAGGTTCCAATATATTTAATCTTTTAGGAATCCTTGGAATTACTGCTACGCTAAAAACTATTAATATATCAGGTGATTTAGTTTCAAAGGATATTTGGTGGATGTTAGGAATCTCAGTTTTATTAATGTTGGCCTTATTACCTATTAAACGAGGGCATATCTCAAGACTCAAAGGCGTCTTTTTTGTGGCTATTTACGTTCTGTATATGTTTATTCTATTTACTAATTAATCCGAATCATCATGATATCTGCAAAAGGAATAAAAAAACAATTTGGTGATTTGGAGGTACTAAAGGGGGTTGATTTATCAATTAATGAAGGAGAAATTGTTTCGATTGTTGGCCCTAGCGGCGCTGGAAAAACTACTTTGTTACAAATCTTAGGATCCCTGGATAAACCCAATAGTGGCGATGTTATTATTAACAATACATCCATAAACAAATTAACAGAAAAGGATTTAGCTCGTTTTAGAAATGAAAATATAGGTTTTGTATTTCAGTTTCATCAATTATTGCCAGAGTTTAATGCTTTAGAAAATGTTATTTTGCCTGGATTAATAGCGGGTAAAAAGAAGTCTAAATGTGAAGCAAGAGCCCGGGAAATTTTAAGTTTCTTGAATTTGAAAGATCGGGAACATCATAAACCTGCTGAATTAAGTGGTGGTGAAAAGCAAAGAATTGCCATTGCCAGGGCTTTAATTAATGATCCTGTTGTTGTTTTTGCAGATGAACCCACAGGTAGCTTAGATTCGCAAAATCAGGAAGAGTTGCATAAGTTGTTCTTTAAACTTAGGGATGAATTTAGTCAAACATTTGTTATTGTTACGCATGATTTGCACCTGGCTCATCTTAGCGACAGAGAAATTAAAATGAGGGACGGTATTATTCTGTGATGAAAAAAGAAATGGAACGAAATGAGATTAAAGATTTTTTAGATAGTAAAGTTCTTCAATATAATACTTCAGCATTTATAGAATCCGATCCAATTTCAATCCCTAAGAAATTTGAACGTAAAGAGGATATAGAAATAGCTGCTCTTATTACAGCAACCATCTCTTGGGGACAAAGATCTGCTATTATTAAAAATGCTGAGCGAATTATGGAATGGATGGATTATGAACCCTTTCATTACATAAAAGAAGGAAACTTTGATAATATTGAAACAGGATCAGTATATCGTACCTTTAATGCGATCGATTTAAAGTACTTTTTGAATGCTATTCGAAGAATTTATCTTGAACTTGGAGGATTGGAGTTTGTTTTTACACAAGGATACGATTCAGGACAAGGCATAAAAAATAGTATTGGTTTCTTTAGACAGTTGTTCACCTCCTTTGAAGATCCGGGTAGAACAAGTAAGCATATTGCCAATGTTGATTCCGGATCATCAGCAAAACGGTTAAATATGTTTTTAAGGTGGATGGTTCGCAAGGATAAAAGGGGTGTTGATTTTGGAATCTGGAATAAGATTCATATGAAAGATTTAATGCTTCCATTGGATGTTCATACCGGAAATGTAGGTAGGAGATTAGGTATCCTGAAGCGCAAGCAAAATGATTGGAAAGCAGTTGAGGAAATTACCAGTTATCTCCAGAAGTTAGATAGGAATGATCCGGTAAAGTATGATTATGCTTTATTTGGATTAGGTGTTTTTGAAAAATTTTAAAATATGGCTAATTCATATTTTGAATTCAAGCAATTTATCGTCCATCAGGATTCTGCAGCCATGAAAGTAGGTACAGATGGTGTATTACTGGGAGCCTGGGCTAATGTTGAAAAGGCAAAAAGTGCATTAGATATTGGTACAGGAACCGGACTTATAGCTTTAATGATGGCTCAAAGGAATCCGATTTTAAATATTGATGCCTTAGAAATCGATTCCGATGCTTTTGAACAAGCGAAAAATAATTGTAGATATTCAGCTTGGCATAATCGTTTGTGTGTAATCCACGATAGCATACAGAATTATGGGATGGCTTCTCAAAAAAAGTATGACTTAATAGTAAGTAATCCACCTTATTTCTCAAATTCTCTTAAAAACGATTGCAAGAAGAAATCCACAGCAAGACATACTGATTCATTGAATTATTCGGATTTGATGGATGGGGTTGTTAAACTTTTAAATTCAGATGGCATTTTTGCAGTAGTTCTACCTTCGGATGTTCAAAACGAGTTTATTGATATTACCCAAAATTATAACTTTCATCTGAATAGAATATTGAATGTAAAGCCAACTCCGGCAAAATCTGTAAAACGTATATTATTGGAGTTTAGTAATTCTAATGTAAAAATATGTGAAGAGGAGTTAGTAATTGAAGATAAAGGCAGACATCAGTATTCAGAGAAATATAAACAACTGACACGCGATTTTTATTTGGCTTTTTGATAAAGCTTTACTGGTAAACTCATCATTTCAAATGAAGCGATATTTAAAACTATCATTTTATAACAGGTATAAGCCTCATTATATTCCTAATATAAAGTTAGCATTGCCAGTTGTGTTTTCACAAGCAGGTCAAATGGTTGTAGGTTTAGTAGATACACTAATGGTGGGGCAGTTGGGAACAACAGAATTAGCCGCTGTTTCATTTGCTAACAGCATTTTTATATTAGGTTTTGTGATATCGATTGGCTTGGCATATGCAGTTACTCCTATGGTAGGTAAGAGTCATGGAGCAGAGGATAGAAAAAAATGTGGGTATTGGCTAAAACAGGGATTGTGGATCAATATCATTTCAGCTGTTATGCTGATAGGGGTTATGGTTGGGGTTTCCTTTTTAATGCCGTTTATAGGTCAGGAGGAACAGGTTGTAAAATATGCAAAGCCATATTATTTTTTATTGGTTTCTTCCATGTTACCATTTGCCGTTTTTATGGTTTTTAAACAATTTGCTGAGGGAATAGCCAATACTCGAATTGCGATGGTAGTTACATTGTTGGCAAATGTTATTAATATTTTACTTAATTATCTGTTGATATTCGGCAAAATTGGACTACCAGAATTAGGACTGAATGGAGCAGGATGGGCGACATTAATTTCAAGGATTTTTATGGCAATTGTATTTGTTGTATTATTTTGGAATTTGCCTTTTTTCGATAAATATAAACAGGCGTATTTAAAGACCAAACTGAATTTAAGGGAGGCATTTGAAGTTTTAAGAGTGGGTTTCCCCATTGGTGGTCAGATGTTTATTGAAGTCTTTGCTTTTAGTATGGGTGCTATTATGATGGGATGGATTGGGCAGGTTCAGTTGGCAGCGCATCAAATTGTAATTACACTGGCTAGTTTAACCTATATGATGTCCTTAGGATTGTCATCAGCAGCAACAATTAAAGTAAGTAATTTTTTAGGGGCCAAAGACTATAAAAGTTTGAAGTATGCCGCATACGCCATATTACATAAGGTAATTGTATTTATGGCTGTGAATGGGATATTATTCTATGTATTCAGAGAAGCAATACCTGCACTTTTTGTGAATGACCAGGAAGTAGTTATGATTGCAGCACAATTAATGATTGTGGCTGGTGTTTTTCAAATTTTTGATGGTTTACAGGCAGTATGGATTGGTATCCTGCGAGGATTGCAGGATGTTAATATGCCTTCAGTGATTGCTTTTGTTACGTGGATATTGATTGCGCTTCCTATTTGTTATATTTGTGGCTTTGTTTTGAATTTTGGAGCAGCTGGTGTTTGGTTTGGTTATTTATCAGGACTAATGATTGCAAGTATTCTGCTGCAATTTCGATTTAGAAAAATTATAAAAAGATATATATAATGAATATTGATGTAATATTATCTGCCCGGGAAATTTTTCCGGATAAAGTAAAAGACAAAACAGTAGTGGTTATTGATGTATTAAGAGCTACTTCCGTTATGACTACAGCTTTAGCCAATGGAGCAAAAAAAATCATTCCAGTATTAACACCTGAGGAAGCTTTTGATTTGCAGAAAGAGATGGGGGCTGAAAATGTAGTTTTGGGTGGAGAGCGTAATGCAGTGCCTATTCCTGGATTCGATTTTGGTAATTCTCCCTTTTCGTACCCAGAGGAAATTATAAAAGATAAAACGCTTATTATAACAACCACTAATGGTACAAGGGCTATACTTAATTCATTAGGTGCAAAAAGATTACTTGTTGGTGCCTTTTTAAATGATAAAGCGATCGTTGAGTCTATTAAAGATGATGATGAAGTTGTTTTTGTTGCTTCTGGTTCTAAAGATCATTTTACAATGGAAGATTCACTTTGTGCAGGTAAAATGGCACATGATCTTCAGGAAATGGTTGGTGCTAGATTGAGCGATGTGGCTATTGCCATGGCCTACCTTTATGAGCAAAATAAGGATGATATCCATGCCATAGGATGCAAAGGAAAGCACTACAAACGATTAAAAGGATTAGGAGAATTGAAAGATCTGGATTATTGTTATCAATCAAATATTTTGGACGTTGTTCCGGTTTATACCAGTGAAGGAACTTTGGTGAAGTTGTAGTAAATGATAAAAATACTATGGTAGTTAAATGCTAATTTTATTGTATTTCACGTGATTGAAATTCAGTAGAATTGGCATTTTTCTTTATTTCCGGGTTTAAATTTATAATACAGAAATGATATTGAATTAATGAAAGTCATTTGGTAGACAGAGTTGAATTTACAGTCTCCAAATTAATTTCAGTTTTCAAGGACAAGAATCATCCTTACCTTTAAAAAAACGATTGCTTAAAATGAAGAATATTAATCCTACAATTTCAAGTAATCCGGCAATCGCATAATGTATGTTGTTAATGCGGTTTTGAGTAGTGTAAGAAACCAATAAAACCACTCCGCAAATAATCATTAAAAAGCCAATGTTTTTCAAAAAACAAATCATCAATAAATAGTTGTTAAATGTTTACCATCCCATAGGCCAATCTTTTTCATCAATCATTTTCTCATTAAATTTAAAATTAAATTTTGTCCTGAGTTTTGTAAGTACAGGATTATAAATCTCTTTATAAATTGGTCGTATGATGCCCTTGTGAGCAATTTGATTATTTATCAGTAATTCTGATATTATTGCTGCAGGTATTGAAACGGTATCTGCTATTGCTGTTCTTTCATCGTTTTTTCCAGTGCGAGTAAAAGTACACTTAACTGCTTTCGTGGAATGCTCTTTTGTTTCATATTCTATCAGGTGATGTAATATGACGAGATCCATGTCGGATGGAAGCATTTTCATTTTGCTGATCATTTTATGAGTGAGAATTTGAAAGGGGGTATTAAGCTGTGCATTAAATTTATTATTAGAAAATAACCCGAGCCATTCCATAGCCAGTATGCTATTCGAGTGTACGTCTTTTTTTAACTTTAGAGCAACTTCATTTCTAATGTTTAAACCTTTCAGTTTAAATAAATATTGAGTTAAATCCGCGAAATTATCTATTCCTTCAGGAATGATATCTTGAGAAAAGAAACCTACTTGTATGAGTGTAACAAGCGTTTCGCACCAACCTTTATATCTTATGGTGCCTCTAAAAAATGTAACAGCTTCATTTGTCTCATATAAATCAGAATATTGATAAGAATCTCTGTTGGCATAAGCCTCAAGTTCTCCAATTGAAGGTATTTCTATAGGGAATGTATTCCTGAGTAATTCCATTCCCTGAATATGTATTTTCTCCCCATTCTTTAAAAAGGACGCATCTGCTATACTTGCTTTTAATACACCAACGGGACTCCATGAAAATTTATACCTGAACGGATTATCCAATGACTCAGGTGCCGGAAGTGCACCGCATAAGGATACGAATTTTTTTACCACTCCTCCTTCATCTCTAATGGTGTCTATCAGTTGCATGGCCCACATATGATCGATACCGGGATCCAGACCGGCTTCATTAATGATGGTTATATTATTTTTACATGCTTCCGAATGTAGTTCTGACATTCCGGGTTGTTGGTATGATGTTGTTACCATATTGGTTTTCTCAGTAATACATACCTTGCAAACATCTAAATGAAATTGATAAGGAAGTAAACTAACAACTACCTGGTGTCTTTTTACCAAAGCATGAAGTTTATAGGTTTCGCTTGAGTGCCATTCAATAGCCCTACCTAAAGGATTATTTTGTATTAGATATTCTCCCTGATACACATGTTCAGAGGCTACTGTAACATTATATCTTCTTTGAAGAAAATAATGAACAAGTGGAGCAGCAACTTTGCCCGAGCCTAAAATGAGTATACCTTTTTTTGTCATATAATCCATATAATTTGATGAGTCCAAAGCGCAGAATCCTGATTTTTATTTAAAACTTTCAGGTGTAAAATTATGTCTTCTTGTCAACATAGAACTCTAATTGATAAGTTACATTGCTTCATTGTTAAAATCAAGTGAATAATGCCTGATGTTTATATAATTTTTTCCTAATTAATAATTTTATATTTGCATCATTGAGTTAATCGAAAAAAGACAGACCATTGGCGAAAAAAGAAGGTAAGAAGGCGGTTCAAACGCCATTGATGAAGC
>JBNKGY010000011.1:0-36430 GCA_050290065.1 Marinilabiliaceae bacterium | reverse complement strand
CCTTGTGTCTGCCTAATGACAAGACTATGTAGGTCCCCAATTTTCCTGGCCTATACCAATTACTAATATGGAAACCTTTGGGAGAGGGAGACAATGGAATGTAAGGCTACTTTCTTCTGTTGATACAATTCCATCAATAGCAACCCCGTCAATAGCTAAGGTATTAATGAGTAAATCAGAAACATTAGATACTGAGAGATTGTCAAATTTAAAAAAGCCGATAGTCGAATTAACATCTGATTTAAAACTAAACGGCTCTACTGTCGTATTACCATTCGTTTTAGTTCCTAAGTTTAAAGTTCCATCGGTAACCTCAACAATGACATTCATTAGTTTAAACGTACCTCTGTCAGAACTCGATGTAGCATAACCTCCAAAAGACAAGTTTTCAGTGGTTCTTAAAAGAGTTAGATCTTCCGTGGTGTAATTACGTTCTTCCCCATATAATACACTCTTTTCATTAGCAAATAAACGTTGTGATGATACGCTATTCATAACTGTCATCAAACATCCAACTTTATAAAAACCGTTTGGCAAGTTGGTAATATTCTGATTCCATTCAACATCACCAATACCCTGATTCCAAACACCTGCTATCCAATCACCATCTTGTGTGCCATCTGCATCTTTATTAGGAGTATTCCAAGCATATCCGTCAGCACCAGTTAAAGTCCAACCAGTTAAGTCACCAGTTTCAAAACTTGGATTTTCAAGATAATTGTAATCATAAATAAATGTATATGTTTTTATTACAGTACCATCACCTGAAGTCACCTTGATATCAGACCTGCCATGACCATTTGTAATTGTAACTGCTTCGTCACCTACCTTCGATGCAAGATCTGTTAAAGTAGTAGCTGTTAGCGTTACCGATGAAGTACCGATTGGAAGTAATACGTTATATTCTGTACTATCTTTATCAAAGGCTGGACTCAATATTCCGTCACTTAAGACAATGCCACTTAAATCAGCATTTTTAGGTTCCGAATCCCCATCAACATTAATTGCAACATAATATGATACCTCAGCTGATTCATCAGCTGACAATACTATAATCTCAACATCGGCACCAAAAACATCAACAGGTACTATCCCATCTGCTCCTATTTGATTTGCATTACTATCAAAAATAGTTAATGTTGCATCTTTGTTACTAGTAACAATGTCAAAATCTACCATATCTGTTCCAAAAGGTACCAGAAGATCATAATCTGTTTGTATAGGATTAAATTCTGGTGATAGCACTCCTATATCAGCAGTAATACTGCTTAGTGTGGCATCTGATGCATTAAACTTGAACCCAACAAAATACGACAACGAATAACTGCCATCTTCAGAAGTAATAACAATTTCTGTTTTTCCAGGTAAAGACGAAGGAGGAATAATATCAACCGTTGCTCCTGTTGGTGCAGTAGCAGTGACGGTCGGAGCAACTGTAGTCCCTTCTTCCAGAAACATTTCATGCAACAGAACACTGGTGGGATCAATTCCATCTATTGCAACTCCATCAATTGATAAAGTATTAATTAACAAAGATGACACATTTGTTAAAGAGAAATTGTCCCATTTAAAGAAACCAATATCAGTACCCAAATTAGCAAAATCAAAAGCAAATTGGGTTGCCGAACCATTTACTCTGGTTCCCAATTGTAAGTTTCCATCTGTTACCTCAACAATAACATTCATTGGAAAAAAGGCTCCATTTTCCGCAGCCGAAGTTGAATTTCCTGCAAAAGCTACATTCTCTGTTTGTTTAAGCAAGTCTATATTTACTACAGGATAATTACCTTCAGCAGCATAAAGTACGCTTTTGTTATTTGCATATAAACGTTGGGTAGACAAGCGCAATCCAGCGTTATGGGTAACCGTCATCACACAAGCCACATTATAAAAACCATTTGGTAGGTCGGCAATTGTTTGTGACCACTCAACATCTCCGATAGTACTGTTCCAAACGCCACTAATATATGATCCATCTTTTGTGGCATCACCATCAGTATTCGGACCAGTCCAAGCATAGCCATCGGCTCCTGTTATGGTCCAACCAGTATTGTCTCCAGTTTCAAAACTGGGATTGGTTATATAGGTTGAAGTAACATCCTGTGCATTTATCACATGCGTACACAGGCATAAAATAACTGTAAAAAAAAGTACTCGTAGATTTCTCATTTTTCATTTTTTTGGTTAGACATAAAATGATTTAAAACTTGTAACATGTGATTGAAGCTATACATATGCACAACTACTATCCACACAGCAACTTTGAATGTTTCCCTTGCTAATTTATAAGTGTAAATTTAGTTGCATTCAAAAACCTCAAGGATCACAAATGTTGAAAATGATAACAATCATGTTGAAAAGATATGGTTCAAACAGTTTGCAATTTTGTTTTAATGAGGCATTTGTATTACCAAAGGATTTTCTGTGAATATTTTCCAGAGTCTTTTATAAGCGAAACAATATAAATTCCCGGAATTGTAATTTTATCATTCAAACCAATCGTTTGGTGTTGTATTCCTTTATCTAATTGGAAAGCATCTTCGTAGCAAGAAATTCCATTCATGCAATAAACCTTCAATTGACCATCTCCTGAATTATTAAAATTTGATGAAATGATTAATTTCTTTTCATTGGGATTGAAGTTGATATTGCAGTATTCTCCTTTTATTTTAATCGGCTCAACTAATGTGCCTCCATCAGGCATTGACACCTCATTAAAAGAGTACCCTAAACGAATCTCATCATAAGAACATGTTATACCAGCAGTATTTCCAAGATGACATACGATTTTGTCAAAGCCGCTATTAATTTGTACTTGCTGAGATGCATCGGCAGAGTTTACATCCGGTTCTACTGTTGGATCAGGATTGATCCATAAATAAGCATTCTCGTTGGAGGAATTACCCGATGTCTCTATCTTTAACACCATCCACACCTGATTTCCCTGGAAAGCAGAAGTCGAAGTAACAGCATTACCAACGCCAAGTCCATTAAATCCAAAATAATTCTTACCCCAGTCTTTACCTATTATAACCCTTTCACTGCTTCCGTCGAAAATTGAGACGCCTTGCCATGAACTAGTCAAGGAAGATGGATTATCAACTTCAAATAAGAAGCTTAACCAGATCGTATCTCCTGAGTCTTCCCAACGTGGATCCAATAACCTAGATGCTCGTAATCCTTCTGCTTTTGATAAACTTCCAGTAAGCTTATTTCCTGAAGAAATAAGTCCCAAATGCTCAGTTGGAGCCTGAATGGTCATATCAGCACTAGTACCTTCAAATACGCTCCAAGGGCCTCCCCAACCTTTACCGGCCACTCCAAGGTTATTCAACTCCTGGTTCAGATCATAATTAAAAGGTTCGTACAATGCAGTCTTCTCAAACGATGAAGATACCTCTTCCAAAAACCACCTCTGCCCACCGCCATCAATATCTGTTTGCTGTTCAATAGCATTTTCTGCTCCTACTCCTAAAACAAGGTTACTATGAGAAGCAGTAAGCATATAAACACCAGAACCCAAATCATCAATAACCCATTTCTGATTAGAATTTGTAGTATATGCATCAGTAACCACAGAAGCTCCATTTGTAAGTAATGCCTGATCAACGCCAATACATTCGCCGGTTGCCAGTGATACTAGTTTAAATAGATTTTCATTCACTTTTGTAACTTCCCACATTTGGTTCTCTGTTGTATTGCCTGAAGCAAGTTGAAGCCCATTACTATTAGCTTCAAGGTATAGCGAACTGTTCAATGGTCTGATACGATACAATTTGTAAGAAGACTCAAAATAAGGAATAGGACTTGTAGCAGATAAATCAATACAATCCAGTGTAACAAATACTGAATCTCCTCTGAAATTAAGTGTATTAGCTCCTGAATTTAAAGGAGTAATGAAAGATGCCACTCCCCAGGTGTCAAGAGTTCTTGTTTCACCAAGCCGAAGTGTATTTATCGAAACGTCATTGGCAGACATCCTTACAGAGGTGCTTCCGGTACCATAGCCAGCTGAATATCTTAAGTTTACCTGATAATTACCAGTTTTAGGAACATTTACTGAGAATAATACTGAAGATGTTGCTGATAAATTCAATCCTTTTACAAATCCACTACCAGAATAGTAATTCTGATCCGATGCAACTACAGCACTACCGCTTAGCGTAGCATCTTCGGCTTCGTAGTGTGAAATTGGTTTTTCGAAAGACGGATCATATTTAACAGTTATCGCAGTACCATCGTACACCACAGTTGTATCGCAATCTACCGGAACAGTTGAACCAACACCATATTGTTCATCAACCCAAACAACTTTAAATGTGTGATTTGTTAGCATAGTTGGAAAACTTCCAATACGAGCCCCAATAGTCAGTTCCAGTGACGCATCATTATAGGCTAAAGGAATTTCGGCATACTCACCATTCTCATAGCTGTATGTATCTCCAGCATCTTCATAAATCGTAAATTGCCCATCGGCTCCTTTGTAAACCCTAAGTTCGATAGGATCAGATTTGGCGTTGGCATGTTGAATTTCTGGTCCCATAGGAATAATTGAACCAGCCTTTACATAAATGGGTATATCATTCAGAGGAGCATCAACATTAATGGTTGTACCACCTGCTTGCTTAGTTCCAGTCCAGAAGTTGTACCATTCGCCTTCGGGCAGATATACAGAACGATTTCTTTGTCCAAGTGTTGTGATTGGATTAATCATCATTGATGGCCCAAAGAAGAACTGATCTTCAATGTCTTTTACATTGTCATCGCTGCGATATTCCATAACCATGTGTCGCATGATGGTATAATTCTCATTGGTCACTTTCCATGCGAGGGAATAAATATAAGGCATCAAGCGATATCTTAATTTATCATATTTAACCATGGTTTGGATGGTATTTTCCTTCAGATTTTGAGTGGATACCATCGACTTATTTCCTTTACCATGAATTCTTAATAGCGGACAAAAAGTGCCATATTGGAACCAGCGTGTCATTAATTCATTATTGTCATCTGTAGACCACTCGGTTAGCCAATAACCTCCGATATCTGTTGTCCAGTAAGGAATACCCGATAAACAAAAGTTAAGACCGGCAGAAAGTTGATGCTGGAAATCGGTCCAGTTGCTATGAATATCTCCTGACCATGATGCTGCAGCATAACGTTGCTGGCCTGGGAAAGAAGATCGACTAAGCGTGAAAACACGCTTTTCAGGAATATCTCTTCGCCATCCTCGGTAAAAACCAGCAACATGAGTAATAGGGAACGTATTGTTATAAGTTACACCAGAACCTTTAGCTGTCATAAAATCTTTTCTGTCAAAAGCATCCGGCCATCCCTGTGGTTCATTATTATCGGCCCACCAGGCATCCCATCCATGGTTTGTAAATATCTGACTATTAACCTGGTTCCAGTATATTTCTCTTGCCGCCTCATTATGTGGGTCGTAAAAATGGTGCTTACCTGAACTTGGATACAGTGCCCCAATAGACTCATATTCAGTATAATTAGCGCAATCTTGATGAAATACAGGCCAAATTGATATCATTGTATGAAAATCCATATTATGCAATGAATCAACCGTAGCTTTGGGATCTGGATATCTGCCCGCATCTACTGTATTTGATCCCCACACATCAGGAGACCAGTAATCCCAATCCTGTACAATACAATCTAATGGAATTCCGGCATTACGATAAGCATGACCCATTTTCAGCAGTTCTTCTGCCGTTGTATATTTATCTTTTGATTGAAATAATCCATAGCTCCATTTAGGAAATAAAGGTGCTGCTCCACTTGCATTTCGGTATTCTGATATGACATCATCCATTTCAGGGCCATACATAAAGTAATAATCTACCATATCGCCACTCTCTGAACTGAAAGAATATTTTGTTTGAGATGCAACTGTTCCATCAAACTCACTTTCAGAATAGTTGTCCCATAAAATACCGTAGCCATTAGCAGACACCACAAAAGGCAAGGCAATTTCGCCATTTTGTTGATCTAATAATTGCTTATAACCTTTGTAGTTCATAATACCCTGCTGATGCTGGCCAAGGCCATACAATGCTTCATTAACAGGAGAATTAAATGTGGCTTTACATGTATTCGTATTCAAAGAATATTCTGCAATCGTTACAGGTTCAACAGTCTTTATGTGTTCTTCTACAATTAAGTTTCCTGATTTATCGTAATAACTCACTTTCGAATTGGATTTTCTTACAGCAATATCAAGAACCAGAGTAGAAATGATAACTGTTGTATCATTTTCAGAAACAGTAAACGAAGGGGTATCCCAGATTTTGTTAACGATAAGAGTATCCCCCTGAGGTACTACGTCCTCCTTGCAATAACTTACTCGAACGATCTTTTCATTACAAATGCGAACACGCATGCTGCCGCTAACCAGCGCAAAGTTTACTCCAACAGGGTCTCTTTGGTATGAAACTACAGTTTCAGAAGATTGTGTTAATACGGTGTAGTCTATTTTGTAAGTCTTTGTTGTGGTACCATCAATAGAAGTTACAGCAATAGTAGAACTCCCGCTGCCACTTGAAACATTAACTGTGCCATCGCCTGTAACAGTTGCGCCATTAGCTGAAAGTGTTATGTTTGGAGTAATCGTTGTTGTACCTACCGGTAATGTTGCCGTATAAACAGTATCCGCAGGAGTAAATGGCTTATCAAGAGCACCATCACCCAATTCTATATTATCTAAAGTCGCTACACTAGAAACTTCAGTTAAGGTAAAGTTGTCAAATTTAAAGAAACCTGCATCGCCTTTTGGTGAATAAACGAAATCGTAACCTAAAGTTGTAGCTTTTCCATTTACACGGAATCCAAATTTAAGAGATCCATCTGTTACGTGAGTTACCACGCTAAGCTTTTTAAATGGACCGTTTTCTGCATTTGACAAATCGTAGCCTCCAAATAAGTAAGTTTCAGTTGCACCAAGAACGGCCAAATTACCCTCAGAATAAGCAGGATTGCTGCTAGCTCCGTAAAGCATTGCATTGGTGACTGAACCTGAACTGGCAAAAAGTCGCTGAGTGGTGAGGCGATTGTTGCTTACTGTTGCAAGAGCAGTTACTCTATAATAACCATTCGCCAGGCCGGTAATCGTTTGGGCACATTCAGCATCACCGATACTCGCGTTCCAGATTCCGCATATATATGAGCCATCTTTAGTTCCATCTCCATCAGTGTTTGGTCCTAACCAAGAATAATCACTAGTTCCGGACCATGTCCAGCCAGTTAAATTTCCTGTCTCAAAGCTCGGATTGGTAATCTGGTCGGTCATATCAACCTGAGCATGAGAATTAAATACTACGACTAACAACATTACCAGCATAGCAATAACTGTTAATTGATTATTCTTTTTCATAGGATAAAAATTTTATGTAATTACTATGAATTACTAATTTCTATTATAACTGTTAATACAGCAAATTTCCAGGATATCACATTACTTGAATGAAACAACCTGAGATTTACCATTAAATGAGACAGATTTAAAATCAGCAGACTCTTTAATTCCACTACCAACATTCTCATTTACAATAACTATTTTAAACTCTCTATTGCTAATCATTCCGTCAAACTCACCTTTGCGTTCTCCAATAGTTAATTTTTTTGCTTTATCATTCCATTTAAAAGAGATGCTTGAATATTTGCCCTTTTCGTAGTTATAGTTATCATTTTCATCCTCATACAAAAGGAACTCACCATCAGCTCCTGGATAAATGCGAATTTCAAGTTTATCCCATTTTTTTTCTTCGGCATACTGTACATCTGGTCCCCAAGGAATAATTGATCCGGCTTTTACATAAATTGGCATGATGTCAATAGGAGTTTCCCTCTCTATGTATTGTCCACCCTGAAGTTTTTCTCCTATCCAGAAGTCATACCATATGGTGCCTTTAGGAAGATATACTTGTGATTTTATTATCGACGAGAAATCTTCTTTAGCATTTACATACTTAGTATCTTTCTTATCGAATTGAGTATACATGGCTTCTGTTACAGGACAAACAAGAAATGATTCCCCAAACATGTATTGGTTATCGATATCGTACACCTCTTTATCATTGACAAAATCAAAAACAAGAGGTTTCATAAATGTACTAGCATTTGATGTAACCTGCCATGATGTTGAATACAAATAAGGCAGCATACGATACCTGAGTTGGATATATTTCTCTATTGCATCAAACTCCCAATCGCCTCTGTTTCCAAATTGCCAGATTTCTCTTGGAGTATTTGTACCATGGGAGCGCATCATTGGACAAAATGTACCAAACTGTAGCCAACGTACATATATTTCACGGAATGCAACATTATCTTTTCCTCCAGGAAAATTCCAGGTAAAAAATCCACCTATATCACTATTCCAGTAAGGAACTCCACAAACTGAAAAGTTTAGCGCTGCTGATATCTGAGTACGAAGTACATTCCAATCGCTAACAACATCACCCGACCATGAATTGGCGGCATTACGCTGTTGGCCGGCAAAGGACGAACGAGTTAGGATAAATACCCTTTTTTTATCGGTGGTTTTTCTTTGGTTATTATAAATACCTGTAGTATGCATTAACGAAAAGGCGTTAGATACTGATTGGTACGAACCAAGATAGGTAGGTTGAGTGAAATCTTCTGGTTTTACATTAATATGATCTGGTTCAGTGGAATCTAACCACCAGGCATCTACACCTTTAGAGAAAACTCCTTTATTTAGATAGTCCCAATATATATCGCGAGCAGCAGGATTATATACATCATAAGGTTTAGTTCCGCTTTTAGGTGGCCATGTATCAAAATTAATCAACATATTTTTCTTCTTGAACAGCTGGTGCTGTTCTGTTTTAGGACCAAAACCAGGCCATGCCACAACCATTAAGTGAGCGTTTAAGTCATGCACTTCCTTTGTAAAACGATTAGGATCGGGGTAACGGTCTTTATTCCATAACATGGAATTCCACACAGAATCCTCGCCCCAATAGCGCCAGTCTTGAATCATTCCATCAATAGGGATTTGTAGCTCACGATACTTCTTTAATACATCAACTACTTCGAACTGAGTTTTATAACGCTCTTTTGATTGCCAGTAGCCGAAGGTCCAAAGAGGAAACATTGGAGCTTGTCCGGAAAGTTCACGCATCTGCTTGATAGTTCCCAATCCTGATCCTCCAAACATAAAATAATAGTCAGCACAATCTCCTATAGATTTAAATGATGTGCTGTTTTCATCATCAACATATTCGGTAGAAGCATAATTATCCCAAAAAACACTATATCCTTTATTCGAATAGAAATAGGGTATGGTTATATCGTGGTTGCTATTTTTAAGCTTAAGGGTTTCATTACGCTGTTGCATAGAGCCATTCTGTATCTGTCCTAAACCATAAATGGCCTCATCTTTTTCTAAATCAAAAGACTGTTTTACTAAATAGCTTTTCTTTCCTGCATCATCGAAATCTTCAAAACTAGTACCGTTTTGTAATTCTTTTAATAATTGGCCTGTTTTTAAATGAGAAAAAGTAATGTCGCCTGACTTCAGATCTAAATCAACACTTAAAACATCTGACATTATTGTAACAATTCCACCTTTTTCTTGTGTTTTAATTTTTAAAGCTTCAGGCATTTTTGTTACTGAAAGAGATTGTTTTGGAATAGATTGTTTTGGAATAGATTGTCCGGTAGGGCTCTTAAGTACCCGAACTATTGATGGGGAATAAAATTCAACAGACACATCAATTTTTTGAATTGTGGCCTCAACACCTTGGCTCGTTTTTTTATATGCATCATCATTTTTAGCAAAAATTGCAACCGATAAAAAAACAAAAAATAATACCGCTAACCTTCTCATTTTACTGCTTTTATTAATATTAAAATTGTTATTACAAATGTATTTGAAGTATAATTAGATGGATAAAACAAATGTTGCAGTATTTACAACATATGTTGATAATAAGGTCGTATTTTTGCGATACAAAATCAATTAATCACCTGAATATCTGTAGCATAAAATCATTCCTTAAGGTATCTAGTACACTATATTAGCTGAATGAAGAATGGAGTAAAACAATTGGCAATGCTAAATTTCTATAAATTTGTCTTATTCTTATTCTGATTAAATTGCGCTATGATCCATACTAGAAAAAACGAATATGAAATAATGAAAGCTTTATTAAAAATATTGAGGTACTTTTTAATTGGCATTCTGCTAATAAATTTTTCATCACTCGTAAGTCAGAATCATTATGTGTTTTTCCCTATAGATAGTAACGACGGATTATCAGGAAATCAGGTACGTAGTATTGGGCAATTGCCTGATGGAAGAATGATTATTGTTACAAATGGATTGGTAAACTTATATGACGGAACAAACTTTAAATATCTTCATTTCGAAGATGAAAAGTCATATTCGCTTAGTGCTTACAATGGACATCACAGAATGTATGTTGACAACAATAACGGACTTTGGATAAAGAACAAGTATCGTCTGATGTATTTTGATATCGAAAAAGAGAAGTTTGTACCAGATTTAGATAGCGTGCTAGTAGATCTAAACATTAAGAATGAACTTGCAGATATTTTTATAGACTCTAATAGTAATTTGTGGTATTTAACAAATGATAATATCTTGTATTTGTACAACTTCACAACTAAAGAAAAGGTTCAATTCGCCAAAGATATTACAAAAGTTAACTCTGATAAAGACCAATTATATGATATTTCTGTTGTTGACAACCAGGCATTTCTATTTTACAGATCGGGTTTAATGAGTTGTTTTGATCTGAAAACACGCAAATTACTATATGAACAAAATCCCTTAAGTAATAGTGCTTCATCCCAATACCAACAAACCCTAATGGTTGTACCTTATAAAAACTTTCTATATCAAATTCGGAATGGCATAAGTGGTGGTATTATGCTAAAGTTTAATGTAAACAATAAAAAGTGGGAAAAAATACTTAATCCCGCTTATCGTTTAAATACGCTTACAATTGATGATGGTGGTAATTGCTTTGTTAGTACTACCAGAGGATTCTGGTATATCGGTCAAAACCCTTCTGAAAAGAAATATGTCCCAGAGTTATCATTAGAGGATGGTAGAATCTTTGATACTGAAATTAGCACACAATATAACGATCGCAGTGGAGGACTATGGATAGGTACCCTCAATAGAGGTATTTTATATTATCACCCTAATCGATTTTCATTTAGAAATACCGGATTCCCCCTTTTTAAAAACTTATCATCTAAAAATTTAATGGTGAATTGTTTTGCTGAATATGAAAACAATTTACTCGTTGGTACAAACAATGGGTTGTATCAAAGGTCTCAGACAGATAAGTTTCTTACAAAACATAAGGATTTACTACCTGAGGTGTATTGCAATATGATTTCAAAAGACGGTAAAAGAAGAATATGGGTGTGCTCCAGAAGTTCTGGTTGTTATTGTTTAAATAATAAAAAAATCAATCATTATGAAATAAAAGATGATTGCCTGAATATCCATGAATCTATTGATGGGAGTATATATCTTCTTACTACTCAGGGGATATATATCCTTGACGAAGAAGAAAATCAGTTTCGGTTAATCTCAAACAGTGGAGAAAAGTTTAGCTCAATAAAGCAAGTTATTGATATTGGTAATGGATCACTGATGTGTATCGCAAATCGTAACTTGATCATTATTAATTGCAAAGGGGAGGAAGTTAGCTTAGCACCTAAAAATTCAGCATTGAAAAATTATATAAAGCAACTATCAAACCATCAATACAATGCTATTTACATGGATAGCAGAGGGTTAATTTGGATTGGCACTCAGGATGGCCTTAATGTATTAAATGAATCAGCCCGGATTCTTAAATCATTTCATACGGAAGATGGTATAGTTAACAATTGTATTCAATCCATTATAGAAGATAGCGAAAATAGAATTTGGGTATCGACATCCAGTGGTATATCCAGCATTGATATTCAATCCATTCCCAATAATTTTTCCTACTCTATTACCAATTACAACAGATATGATGGTGTAATTGCTTCTGAATTTATGCCTCGTTCCGCCTGTAGCGCTAGTAATGGCAAATTATTATGGGGAGGTATTGATGGTTTTAATGAGATTAATATCCATCAATTAAACATTAGTTACCCCCTGGAAACAAAGCCTATATTGTCAAATCTCTATGTTTTTGGAAATAAAATAGATAAGAATAAATTGTATCAGGGGCATACGATTCTGAACAATTCATTATCTGTTACGAAAGAAATCGATTTATTACATCATCAAAACTTCATTCGTGTTGAGTTTTCTGCTATGAATTATATCAACAAATTCAGAACTTTCTACAAATATAAGTTAGAAGGCTTTGAAGATAACTGGCACATTACCACATCTACTGATGGAATAGGACATGCCACCTATACAAATTTACCACCAGGTTCTTATCGTTTAAAAATCCAGTCTTCAAATTCTAAAGAAAACTGGGGAAACGATTACAGGCAATTAGGTATAAATATACTGCCTCCTTTATGGCAAACCCCCATTTTTATCGCTATATATATACTGGTTATTATAACTATTTTGTACTTCGGAATAACTTATTTAATTAGAAAGAATCGGACGAAAAGACATAGAGAACAAAAAGAGGCATTAGACCAGATGAAATTTGCATTTTTTACCAATGTAAGTCACGAATTACGAACCCCTCTTACCTTAATTATTACGCCTTTAAATTCAATAATTAACAAACTGAATAATGACCAGTTAAAAGGTCAATTATCCAATATTAAAAGAAACGCAGATGATTTATTAAATATCGTAAATCAACTTCTTGACTTTAGAAAGTTAGAGATGCGAGGAGAACACCTTCAACTGAGCTATTGTAATATTTCTGAATTATTAATACAAATCGGCCTCTCATATGAAGAGATAGCAAGAATTAGGCAAATTGATTTTACATGGAAAACTGACGAGGAAATTAGTGCGTATGTTGATGCATACAAACTTCAAAAGATAATAAACAATCTCCTTTCAAATGCTTTTAAGTTTACTCCTGAAGGTGGAATTGTTACTTTAAATCTGCATTTAGGATGCTTTCCTGAAAGCATCCACCCCTCCATTTGCATTGAAGTAAAAGATAGTGGTTATGGCATACCTAAAAAAGACATGAATCACATTTTCGATAGATTTTACCAGGTAAAAGGATTTGAGCGCACACAAACTGGAAGTGGCATTGGATTACATATGGTAAAAGAATACATTCAATTACACGAAGGAAAAATCGATGTTGAAAGTAATGTTAATCAAGGTAGCCGTTTCATTATTCACATTCCTACTAACCTGCATCCGGAACAGGAACCGGAACAGAACTTTGAGGATTATACCGGTAAGCCTTTAAAACTGCTAATTGCAGAAGATAATCACGATTTCAGGGACTTTTTAAAAACTGAATTAATGGAACACTATTCAGTTATAACAGCAAACAATGGAAAAAATGCCCTGGAAAAGATACATGAGCATAATCCGGATATAGTAGTAAGTGATTATAGCATGCCTGAAATAACTGGACCTGAACTATGCAAACAAATAAAAAGTGATTTGAATACATCACACATTCCATTTATCATGCTTACAGCCCGGACTTCGGATAAAGATCAAATAGAAAGTTTTGAAATGGGTGCTGATGCTTATTTAACAAAGCCATTTAATATGGATATCTTACTATTGCGTATCCAAAAACTGATTGAGAAACAACAGGAGCGCATGAATCTCTTTAAGAAGGCTATTGTTATAAAACCTCAAATGGTTACGACGACTGATGTAGATGAAGATTTGATTGCAAGAGCTATTGACTGTATTGAAAAAAATATGGAAAATAGTTCCTACTCAATTGATCAGTTCAGTAAAGATATGTTTATGGACAGAACGGGTTTATTCAGAAAATTGAAAGCCATTGTCGGTCAGTCGCCAAGTGCATTTCTTAAATCGGTTCGCCTTAAAAGAGCTGCACAACTACTACAAAGTGGATTGCCTGTTAATGAGGTTGCAGAAAGAGTCGGTTTTGGAACTATGAGTTACTTCAGTAAAAGTTTTTATGAAGAGTTTGGAGTTAAGCCTTCAAAGTGGATACATCAAAATAAATAGTCAGCAATAGTAGGAGATACAAAGGGTAACCGGAAAAGGTCAGAAAGCCAAGAGGTGTTTATTTGTTACAGTTTTACCTCTTTGACAGGGAGAATCTTTTCCAGCAATTCATCCGGAACATTAAAATCACCTTCACCAACACCAAGTTTAATATGTGGTCTGTTAGCTCCATGAAAATCCGTACCTCCTGACTTTATAAAATCAAATTCTTCAATATACTCAGCGCAGCGAATCTTATCTTCCACGGAATAAGAAGGATAATAACACTCCATGCCATCCAAGCCTAATTCCTTTAGTTTTTTCAGACATAAACGTGCTTCTTCATCAGAATAACCTTTTAAACCAATATTTAAGTGATAATGTGCCAAAAATGCTTTACCACCAGCAGCATGAATAGCGCTAAATGCATCTTCAGGAGTTATTAGTTCCCCTTTGATGTAATTAACTTTATCAAGATAATTTATCCAGGAATATTTCACACTCTCCGCATAACCTTTTGAAACAAGACATTTAGCAATGGCCTGTCTATCCATAAAATCTCCTGTAATAAAGGGTTCCGCATCCTTTGGAACAATAGAAACACCCATAGAATATAGTTTTTCAAATACCTGAGAAAGCTTGTTTGCTCTCTCCTGCCTGTAATTTGTATACATCTGCTTAAACCTTTCATTTTCAGGGTTAATTCCCAGTCCAAGTATATGTATCAGGCGGTTTTCACCAAATGTTGTACTAAACTCAATCCCTTTAATAAAAGTAATACCTAGTCTGTCTGCTTCATGTTGTGCTTCTTCGAGTCCGTCAATACTGTCATGATCTGTTATTGCAACAGCTGAGAGTTTTGTTTCTTTTGCCTGACGAATCAACTCTTTTGGAGTAACTGTGCCATCAGAAATTGATGTATGTGTATGTAAATCTATCATAATATCTACTGGTAATCCTACTTGAAAAAGCGAGCACAAAAATACACTTCTGATGGTTGATTATAAAACTTATCCGGTTATTAAATAGATCGTTTATCATCCATCACAATTCACGCTTTACCAATTCTTTAATTTTTACAGCTTTTTCAAAATGGTCCAATTTATGCGTCATTATCCACCATTCTGCAACTTCCATTAAAAGTTGTGGATTATCGTTTTTATTAGCAAAAAAAGCATAAAATGAAAGTCCTACATTCTCTCCTTTTTTCTCAATTTTTTCATTACAAACTGTAATTATTTTCTCAACTATTTGTTCATTCATTATTCTCTATATTTATTTTGAGTTTCGTTACTTCGTGTTCGTCTATAAAGTCCAAACACCCGACTTAATGGACAGGCACTACTTACTTATAACTTGGTTTTCGTTTAAAAGTTTGCCTCATTCCTATCAAGCAACACCAAAATCGATCGCTAAAAATGGCAAAATTGATTATTTAGACAATATTTAATCTTTAATAAATTAGTTGCAGGATTACTTTACGGTTTAGAGCAGCAATATCTCCAATGCGTAGGGTGTTCAGGCAAACTACATAAGAGGCATAGTATTGGCAGTAGTTTTTATTTTCAATAGTATTTATCAATTCCCCCAAATCCTTTAATCATTTTGTTTTCCTTCGTTTTGTCAATGAAATTCTGAAGCCGTTTTTTAAACTCCTCAGGTCTTTTCCTTGCACTTTCAATGTATGCAATTCTGATGCGTTTATACCGCTCTGAAAAAACTTTGTAATTCTCCCAAACAATACGTTCCGATTTTAACTCCTTAATTATGTCTGTGGGAAAGATGAATTCTTGTTCAATTATTTTTAAAACGTCACTCCTTATTGAGTCATGAATCAAGTTGTTTTCAAAGAGCCATTTTAAGCGTTCTATATTTGGTTGTGAGAATGATGATTTTTTTCTTCGCTTGCAAAACCGTTGAATCGTAGTCTCTTCGTTTAATGATTTAACTGTGCTATCAATCCACCCGAAACATAAAGCCTCTTCAACTGCATCATTGTACAATATTCGTTCTTTCCCTGTTTTCTTCAATGGGTATTCTAACCAAATATCTTCTTCCGTCTCAAAATTTGTTTCGAGCCATTTTCTCCAATCTTTTCTATCAACAAAATATTTAGTTTTCATTTTACTATTTTCTCAATTGCACTTAATCGGAATAGAATAGCGGATTACTCCATCCATCCCCCACAGATTCGGACGTACTGAATTCATTCCTCATTTCCCATATTTGGCTCCTCAGTTAATATGTTTTAATTTTTCATCTGTGCATAAAGTTAAATATTATAGCTGATTAATTGGGGTTTGGGAAGTTTAAGATACTCTAATAATCCCAATACAAATGTTGTTTACTTACGACATTCATTCCATGATGCTACAAGAAGGAAGCAAAAACCATTTAACCACATTAATCCTTTATTTTTTTGCTGCATTTCCGCATCTTTACATTTTAGAAATAAATACTAATACTAATTAATAAAAAATATGACACTAATAAAATCAATTTCCGGCATTAGAGGTACCATTGGAGGTGATCCTGGCGAAGGATTAAGTCCGCTTGACATTGTGAAATTTACAGCTGCTTATGCAGTTTGGGCAAAGAACAATGCCCAAAAAGAAAAAATTACAATTGTTGTAGGAAGAGACGCAAGAATCTCGGGTCCTATGGTAGATAAAATTGTAGTTGGTACTTTAATGGGCTCGGGAATAGATGTGATCAACCTGGGGTTATCCACCACTCCTACAACAGAATTAGCTGTGGCCATGGAAAAGGCTGATGGAGGTATTATACTTACAGCCAGTCACAATCCTAAACAGTGGAATGCTCTCAAGTTACTAAATAATAAGGGAGAGTTTTTGAGTGCTGCTGACGGTGAAAAAATATTAGAAATAGCTGAGAAAGAGTCTTTCAACTTTAGCGAGGTGGATGATTTGGGTAGCGAAAAAGAAGATGACACCTACTTACAAAAGCATATTGACCATGTTTGTAATTTGAAACTGGTGGATGTAGATGCCATAAAAAAAGCAAATTTTAAGGTGGCTATCGACTGTGTTAACTCTGTTGGAGGAACCTTTTTACCTCCCCTTTTAAAAGCGCTTGGGGTTAACGAAGTTATTGAATTATACTGTGAACCTAACGGACAGTTTCCTCATAACCCGGAACCTCTTCCTGAAAATTTGACAGAAATTTCTGCACTGATTAAAGATCAGAAAGCGGATGTTGGATTTGTGGTTGATCCGGATGTGGACCGATTGGCTATTATCAACGAAGATGGTTCGATGTTTGGTGAGGAGTACACCCTGGTAGCTGTTGCTGACTACATTTTGAGTCAGGATAAAGGAAATACAGTTTCTAACCTTTCATCAACACGTGCTTTACGTGATGTTACTGAAAACCATGGAGGTTCGTATACCACTGCTGCCGTTGGCGAGGTAAATGTAGTTACCAAAATGAAAGAAACCAATGCTGTAATAGGTGGTGAAGGAAATGGAGGAGTTATCTATCCTGCTTCTCATTATGGCAGAGATGCTTTAGTAGGCATTGGATTGTTTTTAACACATCTGGCTAAATCTAAAAAATCGTGCTCTGAACTTAGAGCTTCCTATCCGGAATATTTCATTTCAAAAAATAAGATTGAGTTAACTCCGGATTTAGATGTTGATCAGATTTTAATCGATATCAAAACCAAATATCAATCGGAAAAAATCAATGATATCGACGGTGTAAAAATTGATTTCCCAGACAGGTGGGTACATCTTAGAAAATCAAATACAGAACCGATCATCAGAATATATTCAGAGGCTCCTTCGATGAATGAGGCAAATGCATTGGCTCATAAAATCATTGAAGATATTAAGGCTATAGCCGGTATCTGATTGTATTAAAATAATTAACGCCAACTTCATAGCGAAATGGCTATAAAACCCCGGATCAGGTTCCATCCTTTTCCGGGGTTTTAAATCTCAAGTCACTTACATCAGTGCATATGACCTTCGTGCGATTCTTCCGTATCTGATTTTTTCTCAACCAGTTTCATTCCGCACTCAGGGCAATCTCCGGGCTCACTTTTTTCTATTTCGGGATGCATCGGACAGGTATAAACTACTTCTGCTGTTTGTTGTTCTGTTTTTACCTTTTCCTTTGTTTTTTTGTTACCGCATCCAAAGGTTACCAATCCCAACATTAATATCAGGATAGCTAAACTCATTTTCATTTTCTGTTTCATTTTCAACTGTTTTTGTTAATAAACATATTCAAATAATTTATATTCATTCTCTGCTTTTCTATGTCGGATATATGCTTTGATTCATTTCATTACTTAATTTTTTAAATTATTGCCGCCAAAAAATCATTCATATTCAACTGCTATCTTGTGTATTGACAACAGGATGGAAGATTATTATAAGCCTCCTCAGATGCTTTTTCTTTTTCCGTATCGTATCCAGCTGCAGCAATAGCTTTGTGAATTTGATCCAAGCTGGTTTTGTCGTGATTAAATGAAACATGAATTACCCTGGATTCCATATCCCATTTGGCTGCATTCACTCCGCTTAAATTCATGGCTGCTTTTTCTATTGTTTCTTTACACATTTCGCAGTTACCGGATACTTTAAACATAGCATGTTCTAAATTGGCTTCCATTTTATGATCTGTATTTTCATCGGACATGTTCATTTGGGTATGTTCTTTCTGAGCATCATCTTGCATATTCATCTCCCCATGGTTATGCCCGGTGGATACCTGACCACCTTCAGGATTCATCATACTCGGTTTACCTTCCAATTGGGCAGCTGCATCAATTTTAAATACACCATTCACTGCAATCTCCTCCCCTTCTTTTAGTCCTTCCTTCACAATGTAAAACTCACCAGCCTCAGGTCCCAGGGTTATTCCTCGATAGATAAATGAAGCCATTTCCCGATCTGGAACCTTCACATAAACTACAGATCGCTTTCCGGTCCACAAAACAGCTGTTTTAGGAATGAGCAAATCCTTTCTATCTCCTGAAATTTTGGGTTTTATGATTCCATTGGCAAACATTTCCGGTTTCAGTTCAAGATTAGGATTATCTACCTCCACCCTCACATTAGCAACTCGTGTTTTTGCATTTAAAAAAGGGTCAATATAAGCCACTCTCCCAGTGTATTCCTTTCCATGCAATGACTGAACCGTAAATGTCACTTTATCACCCTCTTGCAACCAGACTAAATCACTTTCATAAGCTTCAAACATCAACCATACTTTTTTAAGGTTAATCACCTCAAATAAGGCATTTCCTTCTTTTACGTAATCACCTAATGACACATGACGCATTGTAACCGTACCGGAAATAGGCGATAAAATATTAAAATAATTCTGTGGCTCTCCCCTTGTTTCTATTCCATCAATTTGTACTTCGGTTAAATCCCACAATTTCAATTTATTTCGGGTAGCCTTATAAAAAGATGGGTTTGATTCTTTATAAACCACAGCTTCCAGGAGTTCCTTTTGAGCCGTAACAAGTTCAGGAGAATAAATGGTTGCCAATTTTTCGCCTTTAGAAACATTTTGCCCTGTAAAGTTCACAAACAGTTTTTCAATACGTCCTCCAAAACGAGAGGTAAGCTCCGCTATATTTCTTTCGTCGGGCTTCACTTTCCCTAATAAATACACTTCCTTATTGGAGTAGTCTTTTTTTACCAACATGGTCTGAATATCAGCTAATTTAATGGAAGACTCACTCATTTGGATTTCATTTGGATTTACTGACTGTCCCTGAGAATTGCCGGTTTCAAGTGGAATTAAATCCATACTACAAATAGGGCATTTCCCTGGTTTATCCTGCTTAATTTGCGGATGCATTGAACAAGTCCAGATTTGATGTACTGATGGTTCATTATGTAGATGTGTTGCTGTATTGATTTCAGGATTTGAAGATTTGCCAATAAAATATCCGGCTAATAATCCCAGAATCAACATGCCAACTACAACTTTGTAATTTTCCTTTATATTTTGTTTTATATTTTTCATTTGTTTTTAATTTAGCAAAATTCTAATAACCAATGCCAACTTCAATCATGCTACTCTGTGTCTTTACCGATTGCTATCAGGAGTGTACTGGCCATACTCTTAATTAAATGCATATTTTTTACTTGCCCATTAAATAATGAATAAAAGCAGTAGAAGCATTCAAATCGCTCTTTGATTTTTCCAATTCCAGACTATGCCTTAACACCTGCCTTTCCATACGTAATATCTCTTCGAAATTACGCCCTTCGGTGGCATATTCTGATTCCAATATCCGTAAGGCTTTTTTTGCAATATCACGTTGTTTTTTATGCAATTCAATTTGTCTTTGTGCATCTGTATAATCAGCAAAAGCACGTTCGTAAATGGTTTCTAACACATTCACTTTATCTAACTTTTTATTTTCAACAGCGTCCTGCATAAATACCACTTCTTTCACCAACGAAGTATACTTTTTTCGATATAAGGGTATCGTGATTCCTATTTTAGGAAACACAAAAGCATCCTGACCTACTTCTCCCGGGGCGAGCATACTATTGGATGATTTGCCTGTAATGATATAATCCACTCCAACAGAGAAGCTGGGTTTCCCCATCTTTTTTGCCACTTTTTGCTGATACATATAGGATGCTTCACGAAATTCCAATTGCAAAACCTGGTGATTGTTGAGTTTAATACTGTCCAAAATAGCTTCCTTTGCAGCAGTCATTGGTTTAACTTTTAAATCATTGGGAATATCTATCTCGGTATTAACATCCTCATGCAACAAATTATTAAAAGTCACTTTTTGTACCGAAAGATTATCGATTAACTGCAAAAGCTGATTTTCGAGATCAAGTACCTCCATTTCAACCCTTAATTCATCTACTGCTGATGTTTTACCAGATTCTATTTTTATTAAGGCAAGGTTTTTAAAAGTATTGATAATCTCAATATTATCGCGCATCACCATTATAGCCTTCCGGGTAAAATACAGATTATACCAGGTGGATTTTATCTCGTAAAACAGTTTCGATTTAGCTTCTTGAAAGGCTTCATACTTCGTTTTTGCTAATTCACAGGCGACCTCTTGTTTAGAGTTAAGTGTACCGAACCAAGGAAACATCTGCGAGGCTGATAATTTTGCCTTTTGCGGCCCCACCCTTGTTTCAATAGGTTGAATAAAATAACCGAAGGCTAATGTTGGATCAGGCAATGCACCAACCTGGGGTACTTTTTCTAAAGCAGCCATATATTCGCTAAACTTAGCCTTTAACCCAGGATTGTTTTCAGCCCCTATAGTCATATACTGGTCTAACCCACCCTGCGCCTTTCCGATCTGACCAAATATCAGAATAAGAACTATGGCTATATCATATTTCGTTAGTTTCATTTTACTTATGATTTGCATTTAAATTCTTCTTTATCTTATTCTCCTGCCACATACTATAAAGCACAGGAACAACAAACATAGTCATCACCTGAATGATCATACCGCCAAACGAAGGGATAGCCATTGGAACCATAATATCAGACCCTTTACCCGTTGAGGTTAATACTGGAATCAAAGCTATAATAGTTGTAGCTGCTGTCATCATGGCCGGCCGAACTCGCTGAATACCAGCATGAAGAACAGCCTTTCTGACTTCCTCTTTTGTGGACGGTTTTTCACGTTCAAAAACCTGCTTTAAGTATGTACCCATTATTACTCCGTCGTCAGTAGCAATGCCAAAAAGCGCAATAAAACCTACCCACACCGCAACACTCAAATTGATGGTATGCATCTGAAATAAATCGCGAACATTTATTCCGGCAAAATCAAAGTTCATAAACCAACCCTGCCCATATAACCAAAGCATAATAAAACCACCCGAAAAAGCTACCAATATCCCGGTAAAAGTCATGGATGCAGTAATTACAGATCTGAACTGAAAGTAGAGAATTAAAAAAATAATCATTAATGAAACAGGCACCACCAGCATTAATCGTTTAGTGGCCCTTACCTGGTTTTCGTAATTACCCGTAAAAACATACTTTACACCAGAAGGGATGACAAATTCACCATCTTTAATTTTTTTGTTCAGAAAAGCTTGAGCACCTTCAACCACATCTACCTCTGAATGCCCTTCATTTTTATCAAAAATAACATAACCTACCAAAAAAGTATCTTCGCTCTTTATCATTTGAGGTCCCCTGGTATAGGTAATATCTGCAAGTTCACGTAAAGGCACCTGAACACCTGATGGCGTAGGGATAAGAACTTTACCAATATCATCGGGATTATCTCTATACTCACGGGCATAGCGGGCACGAATAGGAAATCTCTCTCTGCCTTCAACGGTTGACCCCAACTTCATGCCTCCCACTGCTCCGCTCAGGTAATTATTCATATCCTGAATGGTCAATCCATAGCGAGAGATAGCTCTGCGGTTAATTTTAATTTCGAGGTAAGGTTTACCCACAACCCGATCTGCGAAAACAGATGCCCTATTAACACCCGGAACTTGCTGCAGATACTTCTCCAATTGAAATCCTACCGCTTCAATACTCTCCAAATCAGGACCGTAAACCTTAATACCCATAGGCGCACGCATACCGGTTTGCAGCATCACCAAACGGGTTTGAATGGGTTGTAACTTTGGTGCAGAAGTTAATCCGGGTATTTTCGAGTTCTTCACAATCTCTTGCCAGATATCATCGGGCGATTTGATATGCTTACGCCACTGACGAAGATACTCTCCATTTTTATCTAACATAAGATACTGCTGCAAATGGATCATTATGGTACGGATAACATTAGCTTGAATATACTCATGAGCAGAGTTCCATTTGTCATTTGCAAAAACCAATATTTCCTTAGATTCATTATCATACCGAACACCTTTACTGAACTCCACTCCTCTTTCCACACTATCCTTTAAGTCGTTTTTAGAGATGGCATAATTTAGGATAAAGTTTCCATGATCTACTTTAAACCGAATTCTGTTACCATTCTCATTGAGCATATATTCAGGCTTATAATTGATAATATTTTCAAACATTGAAGTGGGTGCTGGATCCAACGCTGAATTTACTCTTCCCCATTTTCCAACCACACTTTCCACTTCTGGTATTGATCCTACATTTATGTCGACCTTACGGATAACCTCCATGTTTTCTTTTATACCTGAATGAGGCATGGTAGTTGGCATTAACAAAAAGGAACCCTCATCCAGTGAAGGCATAAATTCTTTACTGGTACCTGGAAACATCCTGACAAACGACTGCCAGCCATTGCTTGCTTTAATATTTTCGGGAAGAAACCCAAACACTTTGTTGGCTCCTTGCCAGGTAAAAAGACCAAACAAAACAATAAAAACAGGGATACTTAAAAATTGCCATTTGTTGGCCAAACACCACTGTAAAATCCTTGGATAATAATGCACTACCGTCATTAAAGCACCTAAAACCACTGCAATAATGATAATTACAAATATGAAATTAATGAACATGCTGTTCGAAGCCCCAAGTGGCAACCATTCATAGGTTAAAAAATAGACTACCACCATTAGTGTAATAGCAATATTTATATAGTTCACATACTGCTTTTTACTTTCATCCCACTTGTTGGCAAAAAAGTTATTTACAGCCAGTACTATTAATGCCACTGGAAGTATTGATGGAGATATAAATAAAACCACAATCCCTAAACAAGCAAGTACTACACTCACATATTGGGTTATTTTTTGTTTATTAAATCTTATTGAAAATATTAGATGTGCCAGTGTTGGAATAATAACTAACCCAATAATCAGGGCCGATATCATGGCAAATGTTTTGGTAAAGGCTAATGGCCTAAACAACTTACCTTCGGCGGCCTCCATGAAAAATACTGGTAAAAAACTCACTACCGTTGTCAACAGCGCAGTAATCACTGCTGATGCCACCTCAGTTACCGAATCGTATATCACCATTAACAATTGCTTTCCTCTAGCCCCTATATTTTTGGCCATATCCAGGTGTCGGATGATATTTTCGGTGAATACCACTCCCACATCAACCATCACCCCTATGGCAATGGCAATACCAGAAAGAGCAACAATATTAGCATCCACACCAAATCGACGCATCACAATAAAGGTCATTAAAACACCAATGGGTAATAAACTGGATATCAGAATTGAAGCGCGCAGATTCAGCACTAAAATGATTACCACAATAATACTAATCAGAATCTCCAGAGATAGAGCTTCTTCAAGTGTACCCAGCGTTTCCTTAATCAGTCCGGTTCTATCGTAAAAAGGAACCACCGTAACCTTTGAAACCGACCCATCATCCAGTATCTTAGAAGGTAATCCTGTTTCAATTTCTTTAATTTTTTCTTTCACGTTATTGATTACCTCCAAAGGGTTAGCTCCATATCGGGCCACCACCACTCCGCCCACTGCTTCAACACCTCCTTTATCCAAGCCACCACGTCGGGTTGCCGGACCTAAATTTACTCTGGCAACATCTTTTAATCGTACCGGTACATTATCTTTTACTGCAACTACACTTTCCTCCAGATCGCTAATACTCTTAATGTAACCCAATGCCCTTACCAAATATTCAGCCCTGTTAAATTCAATGGTTCGGGCTCCAATATCCAGATTACTCTTTTTTACAGCCTGCAATATTTGAGCAACATTCACCCCATAAGCTTTCATGGCATTAGGATTAATATCTACCTGATACTCTTTTACAAAGCCTCCTATGGATGCTACCTCAGCAACTCCTTTTGCGGAAGTTAGTGAGTACCTAACATAAAAGTCCTGAATGGTTCTTAACTCCTGTGGATCCCAACCGCCGGAGGGATTTCCATGCTTATCACGCCCTTCAAGCGTATACCAATATATCTGCCCCAATGCAGTAGCATCCGGTCCTAATGCGGGACTCACATCATCGGGTAAAGTACCGGGTGGTAAGGAGTTTAATTTTTCCAATATCCTTGTCCTGCTCCAATAAAATTCCACATCCTCTTCAAAAATGATGTAGATGCTGGAAAGACCGAATATTGAGTTACTCCGGATGGTTTTCACCCCTGGTATTCCCAGCAAAGTTGTAGTCAACGGATAAGATATCTGATCTTCAATATCCTGGGGTGATCTCCCCTGCCATTCCGTATATACTATTTGCTGATTTTCTCCAATATCCGGGATAGCATCAACTGGCACAGGGTCCCTTGGCAATAGTCCGGCTTTCCAATTAAAAGGTGCATTTGATACCCCTAATAAAATAAAAATGACCAAAACAATGAATGTTACCAGTTTATTCTCTAAAAAGAATTTAATGATTCTGTTCAACATACCTAACAGATTAAAATTTCAATTCATAAATCCGAAATTGACATTTGAATTTTAAAAAATTCCTAATGACAGATCTCATATAAACAATGCTTTAATGAGAATTCAGAATGCTAATTAAGCAATTATATAAGCAGCCGTTACTTTCTGACAAACACCAATTTATTGTTATTCAATATGTTATTCATAAATATAAGATATCCTATTTGAAAGTCATTCTGATTTTGAACTAAAAGTCAAATAAATGAATAGGAATTTCTGTTCATTTTAATGCGGAATAATCCAATGCTTATAAAATGAAAGAAACCTAGAAAAGAAAATTTAATGAACTAACAGAGGTATGTCTGAAGCAGAGCCAGACGTTTTTGAACAGGTGGTGGAGATGTATCGTTAATTTCTACCGACACTACTAAATCTTCAACTAAAATTTCAGTATTTAAGGCAGATAACAATGGAAATAAAAGATCCAATTCAACAGTTTGATTGGACTCTACAGGTATAGAACTTACAAAGTTATCTTCTATTTGAACATGAATAATCTTGCTTTCACAGCATCCTCCGGTACCATCACAACAAGATTTGGCTTTGTGGTTTATTGATGTAGAAACCAGATTACCCCCACAGTAGTGCATAGATAAAGTAACCCCTGAAGTAGCTATCATCAGAAATAAAGCAAAAATAATATGGGTTACTTTTTTAATCATCTTAGTTTATTAGGCTATAAAGATAACAAGTCTAATTTTAATTAGTTTAATTTCAGCTATGATTAACATTGTATTAACTACAATAACACCCGGCAGATATAAACCTACCGGGTGAAATTATTAGTCTAAATCGATATTTTTTAAAGTCAGGGTAATCGGATACTTTTTCCGAATCTCTTTTTGCTCCTCCTTATTCATCAAATCATAGTTTTTATTCTTGAAAAAAGCATCTTCTTTTCTAAATTTATGAACCGTTGAAAAAACGGCATCAATAACACTTAAATAGCTACTATATAATGTTTTGTTATCATATTCATAAAGCATTACATATTTTCTGTGATCATTGATAAACTCACCTAATTCTTTACCTATCTCATCCGTTTTATTCTCCTTCGATGAAGATATTTTAAATAAATCTGGTATTAACTCTTCCTTTACCATTACTGCATCCTTTGGAGGTAAAAGCATAAATAATGCGGTTTCTTTACCTTTAAGCTCTTTTAATTTTGCTTTAGCAACATAGCCAATTTTTAAAAGATCATTATTGCGAAGCGCCATTTTTACTTTATCTACCATTACCATAGGTACATCCATATCAATTTCAAGTAATACCGACAGTTTTTTTCTTTCTATTGGCTTATCGGATAAATCGATAGAATTAATGAGGGATTCAATACCATTTATATCATTTTTTTTTCCTTCATAATAAACACCTTCTGAATTAAGGATTAACCGAAAGGCAACAAAGTCGTTATCAAATGTTTTTACCTCATTTACCTGTGGAAGTGTTACCTTTTGAAAAGTCCCATCAACTACCACAAATCTACTTCCTTTGGGTTGTTTCACATAACTAACAATGTTATCATCATCCCATTCTATAACTAATTCATTATTTGATAACGTGTAGCTAACTCTTGATTTTTCACCCTCTTTAGTTAAAATAATATTTGAGCGTTTGATTATGGATTCATATTCATTTACTATCAAATGATTTTCTTTAACCGACTCAATGGTAATAAGCTTGTTGTCTTTAAATTCCACCATTTGTATTTTTCCCTGTGCTTTTTCCCTGGCAATCCAGGATCCGGTTAAATGTACATCTGATGTATTTTCAATATCGCTTAAGCTTCTTTCTGTCATATTGGCAAAAAAGAAAAAACCTATGGTCAGTATTGGGATGATCAGAAAAGCTTTTAGCTTAGCTATTCGTCCTGATTTTATTTTATTCATCATGGCTATTCGTTTTTTAATGGATAATAAATTAAAATTATTTACCAGCTCAACTGAGCGAATGCTGATTAACTGACTCAGTAATAGAGACTGATAATCGAATAATCCATGTCCTTGTTTTAGTACTTGTCTGTCGGCAATGTACTCGTGACATGTTTTAAGCGATTTCCGTATGCGCCATGTAAGCGGATTAAACCACTGGAGTATCACAATTAACTGTACCAGTAATAAATCCACTGAATGTTTCTCATTCACATGAACTTTTTCATGTGATAATACTTGCTCAAATTCTTCAGGTGTGAGTACCTGTTTATTCACAAATATCCATTTCATAAAGGAGAAGGATGGTACTTCGTCCTCGATGAGCACCAAAGTATAACCATTGCCAGCAACGGTCTTACTTTTCTTGATAAAATGCAATAGATTATAAATAAGTACCAGGAATCTGCCTAAGAAAATGAGCAAACCCACTATATATAAGTAAAATAGTATTTGTAATAGATGAATGGAAGATATTTTTGGGGGAGCTGAATGATCTGCTACTCGTAGAACCTGACTATTAGCTTGGGGTTGCATATTTGGTTTAGTATATGAAACCGCATAATCAGGATCGGTTAGTAAAATAAGCTCCTCATAATGACTTCTGAATTGACCGTATTTATTGATCGTTTCTGATAGGTATGTGGTATTTTCCAGATCCATTGAAACAGATACAAGTGGCATCAACAAAGCCAAAACCATTGAACCCATTAAGTACAATCTGTTAAAGGTAAAGTACGTTTCTTTTCTAAAGAAAACGACATAACCCAAATAAAACAGGGTTAAACACAAACCTGATTCAATCAAGTAAACCAGAAACTTAGCCATTTTTCTTACGTTTTAATTCTTCCAGCATCTTTATTGCTTCATCAACATCTTCGATTTTTACGTTTTTATTTTCAGAGAAAAAATTAACTACCTGAGACAAAGAGTTATTGAAGTATCCTTTTACCAAACTCCCTAACTGCCCCTGACGGTATTCCTCTTTCGAGATCAAAGGATAATACTCATAGGTTCCACCATACTTATTAAATCCAACAATCTCCTTTTTCACCAATACACGTATAATAGTAGAAACACTGTTATACGGAGGCTTAGGATCAGGTATCTTTTCAATAATATCCTTAACAAATCCCTTTTCAAGCTCCCAAAGTAGCTTCATGATCTTTTCTTCTGCTTTTGTTAATGTAACCATCGTTTTACTAAGTAAGTTAATCAGCAATACAAACATACAACTTAAATTTAAGTTTGACAACTTATTTTTAAGTTAAGAAACTTATAAATAAGTTTTACAATCCTAAGCCCCAGTATTAATGGCCGCTAAAGGCAATAAAAATAAATTCAGAAATACAATTCCTGCTATGTTTTTTTAACCTATCATTAATTTCATCGATAATCTGAAGCTGTTCATCGATAAAAATTGTAGGGTTTTAAAAAGCATTGAATATTTGTGATATAAAATTCATTAAATTCGATGATTATGAAAGCTCAGAAAAATCAATTGACAAAAAATAACAGCAAGACCGTTTGGATCAGATTTTCCATAATTACGGCAGCAGTTCTCATTCTAACGCACTGTACGGTTATCTCATTTTACCCTTTATATACCAACGACGAATTGGTACGCGATGACAGGATTATTGGCAAGTGGATGTCGCAATTAATTGATGAAGAAAAATCGAGTGACTCATTGATTTGGGAAATTCATTTTGATGAGAAAAAATGGAAGAAGAAAATGAATAATCCCATGGATCGGGGAAGCGAAGAAATTCCAAACTTAATGCAGTATACACTTTTAATTTATCCTGCTGATGATATTCACGATAAAGTTGAATTCAGTATACACATTGTAAAACTCGAAGATAATCTTTACCTCGATTTTCTACTGGAAGACATAAATAGTGACAACATACTAATGAATATGCATTTACTTCCTGTGCACACTTTCGCAAAACTGGAAATTAAAAATGAAATCACTATAAAATGGTTAGATGGTGATTTTTTGGAAGATTTACTTAAAAATAACAAGATAAGAATTCGGCATGAACAACGTTCTGATGTTTCGTTGCTAACGGCTAAACCCAAAGAACTTCAGAAATTTATTATAAAATACTCTGATTATAAAGATGCGTATTTAGATGACTTAAGTTTTATTTTATCGAAAATGAAAGAGGAAAATTGAAATCAATTTTTCATGAATGGTAAACAAAAACCAGCAACTAAAGCTTACATATCATGCTAAAAAATATAAACATAAAGTTTACGAAAAGGGTATTCTCACATATCCTTTTCTGGATTTTTTCTATTGCCATAAATGCTTACGCATTTAAAATATCAAATCCTTTAAATTGGCTGGATGTGTATTATTCCATCTATAGTCATTTATGTTTGATTACCGGCGCATATATCAATCACTTTATCTTATTTCCTTTATTATTTGAGAATCGAAGATATGTTTCTTACATTTTATTTTCAATGGCCAATGCCTCACTAATGGTTCTGCTGTACTTTGTTACCTTTAGTTTTGTGGTAGATGTAATAATGCCCAATTACTTTTTTGTTTCCCAGTTCAATGTTTTAGAAACCTTTATTTATGTGTCGGCCTATCTGGCGTTTACAACCTTATTGAAGTTATCAGAATCGTGGTTTGAATTACAAAAAAAAAACAAATTAATGCTACTGACTGAAAAAGAAAATATTGATAATCAGCTCAAAGCGTTAAAATCACAAATTAACCCTCATTTTCTTTTTAATAGCTTAAACGTAATATATTCCCAATCGCTAAAAAAAACCGATGATGTTCCTGAAATAGTCATTAAACTATCCGACATTTTGCGGTACGTTATTTATAAATCAAAAAATGATGTACTTAAACTCACAGAAGAAATACAGTTAATCAACAATTATCTTGATTTGCAGAAATATCGAATCAATGATGATTCTAATATTAACTTCACCTCCGAGGTTGAAATAGATCACAATATCGCTCCCATGCTTTTCCTCCCGCTTATCGAAAATAGTTTTAAACATGGAATTAAGGGGGATTATGAAGATACCTATGTGAATATTGAATTAGTTTCTACAAGTAAAGAGACTAGGTTCACCATAAAAAACAATAAAGGTGAAAAACCTACTATTCTATTCGACAATGAAAAAGGAATTGGAATTGAGAATGTTAAAAAACGATTGTTACTTTTATATCCGAACAGACATCAATTATTAATTAAAAACGAACCGGATAGCTTTTGTGTTGAACTCAAATTAACACACTAACAGACAAGCAATGCATAAAATATTAAAAACACTATGATTATTAATTGCCTGATTATAGATGATGAACCAGCTTCAAGAGAGGTATTAGAGACTTATATATCTGATACAAAGGATTTGAATTTGGTGAAGTCATGTAAAAATGCATTGGAAGCCAATGAAATATTAAAGAAAGAAAATATTCAGCTTTTGTTTCTGGATATCAATATGCCCAAACTATCAGGCATGCAATTTTACAAAGCGCTGATCCATCCACCAATGGTAATTTTCACTACCGCCTATCCACAATATGCCATTGAAGGATTTGAAGTGGAAGCTATTGATTACCTGCTAAAACCGTTTCCTTTTGATCGATTTTTAAAGGCGGTTAATAAAGCTTTTAACAAGTGGGATTCAAGCATTGATAAGTCATCCGATTACATCGTTTTAAAGGCAGATAAAAAGGTATACCGGATTGGCATCAATGATATTATTCGATTAGAATCGGTGGGTGACTATGTCAAAGTATTTTATTCCGATCAACACATACTCGTTCATGAAAGTATGCAAAACCTTCTTCTTCAACTTCCCACCAATGTATTTGTCAGAGTTCATAAAAGTCACTCTATTAATTTTTTAAAACTACAATCTATAGATGGTAACAGAATATTTATTGAAGCCCATGAAGTACCTATGGGAGCTACCTATAAAAATGATGTAATGAGTAAAATGAGTTTGTGATAAACGAGAGTAGAGCAAAACTTGCTTGAGCTATGCTTAATTTAGCAATAATCTTTTAAACAGAAGGAATCTGGGTTTGGGTCTATGTCACAATTTCAATAAATTCATGATATTATATTATTAACTCAACGACATTGATATGGCGGATTAAAGAATCCTTTTCAATTCAAAAGAAAATGTTGTCCCTTCGCCAACCTCACTTTCTACCATTATAACCCCACCATGTTTCTCAACAAAATCTTTACATAAAACCAATCCAAGTCCGGTTCCCCTTTCATTATTTGTTCCCTTTGTAGAGAATTTACTATCCATATTAAATAATTTTTCCAGATTTTCCTTGTGAATTCCGATGCCACTATCAATTACCGAAATCAATATTTTATCGGAACGAATAACCGTTTCAATTTTAATCAGTCCTCCCTCATTCGTATATTTAATAGCATTTGAAAGCATATTTCTTAGAATGCTTTCCAGCATAAAAGTATCAGCCAAAACCTTTACATCAGGAACTAAATTCAATTCTAATTGTATGTTTTTTTCCTTTATAGATGGAGCTAATAAAGCTGATGTAATATTAACCAGCTTATTTAAACTAATTACTTCTGGATTAAATTCAGATCCACTGGACTGCATGCTTGCCCAGTTCAATAGATTATTAAGCAACTGAAAGGTATTTTGAGCTGCGCTATGAATGTGCGTACAATACTTTTCCAGATTGGAATAATTTCCCTCATGAAGTTCACCTTTTACAATTTCAAGAAACCCCAAAATAGCATGAAAAGGACTTCGTAAGTCATGTGCAATGATAGAAATAAACTTATCCTTAGTTTCATTCAGCGCTTCAAGTTCTTTTTGATTTTGTTTTAAAATGGTAATATCCACAAAAGCTACTATTACACCATAACAAGGTAAATTAAGAGGTGATGCACTTGTTGATATCCACGTTGTTCTATCATTACATTGAATGCCCATTTCAACATTTAACACATGACGTTTTTCAACTAATGCCTTGGTGGCAGCAAATTCACTGGCAGGCATTGGAGTATTATCCGGACGAATCACATTATTAAAACTTCCTTTTATATTATTTGATAACAATATTTCTTTTGAAACACCTAGTATTTTCTCCGTTGCACGATTACATTCAATAATTTGGCCATCTTCATCAGTTAAAACAAGGCCCATATCCACTATATCGAATATAGATTTAAATTTAATCTGACTCTCTTGAATTTTTTGGGCATTTAATTTACGTTGAGTAATATCTATATGTGTACCTACCATTCGGCAAACACTGCCTGTTTCATCAAAATAAACATTTGCTCTGGATAAGATATCTACCCAATGTCCTTTTTTATGTTTCATCCTGAATTCCATATCAAATCGTTCATTATGTCCGTTGATATGATTATCAAGTATGACACTAACATCCTTATAATCATCAGGATGAATATACCTTTCCCATAAATCAGGAGTACTTTCAATAACTTCGTCTTCATACCCCAGCATTCTTTTCCAATTTGGAGATAAGTAAATTTTATTATTCACCAAATCCCAATCCCAAATACCATCTAAAGTGGCATCCATAGCCAAATCAAAACGCTGATTGGCATGCTCTAATTGCATTTCCAACTCTTTTCTCTTGGTAATATCGCTGGCATGACCTTCAATAACAATATCGCCTCCAACTTTGGTTTTATACATAAAATAATCATGCAACCATTTCCACTCTCCCCATTTTGTTTTAATTCGGTACTCGATGCTATAATCAGCTCCCTTACTATAATTTTCAATAGCCTCTAATACTCTTTCTTTATCATCAGAATGAATAGATTCTATCCATAAAAAAGGATTTGTCTTTAACTCGGTAATATCATAACCCAATATCTCACGAGCTCTTTTCGATAAAAATGTAGTTCCTTTATTTATCGAAAAATTATAAATAATATCAGGTGAATGATTTACAAAATCCTTATATCGTTTTTCACTTTTTATAAGTTTGTTTTCTGCTATTTTCTGCTGGGTTATATCATGAATGGTTGAAAAAAGTAAAGGTGTGTCTTTAAGAACTATTGGCGAACTATAAACCTCAACATCACGTATTTCACCATTAGCCAATTGATGTTTAAAACAAAAATAGTCAGCCTTCTGATCTAAAATATTATCTATGGTATGTTTTATTTCTTTTGAACTAAGCTGATTGATCTCATATATGTTTTTTTGCTGTATCTCTTCAATAGAGTATCCATAAAAATCTAATGCCGAAGTGTTGGCATCTACAATATTTCCACTATCCGGATCAATTAATATTTTCACACACTTATCCTGATTATAGATGGCTTTAAACCGTTGTTCACTTTCTTTTAATGCTTGCTGTGCTTTTATTGTCGAAGTCAAGTCTTGCAATAAAGCAATCACATAATCTACCCTACCCTCCTTATTTTTTATCGGAATGATACTCTCTTTAAAAATTCTTTTTTCTTTCTGAGTTTCCCATTCATTGGTTTTGTCGCCTAAATTATATTCGGAAATATGATTAGTTGATTCACCCTGATACGCTTTTTTGTATAATGAAATCACTCCTCTTGATATGGAAGAAGGATCTGTTAGTACATTAAACTTCCCTATATCAACTGATGTATCATGTAATCCAAGAAGTTCTTTTTGAGTATTATTCAATGTATGAGAAAAGCCATTCTTATCGAATATTTGAATTCCGATCGGAAGATTATTGATCACCCTTTTATACAAAGAATTCAATTCTTCCAATTCCTTAATCTTCTTCTCCAGATCTTCCTGATTACCCATTGCACATATCCTAATAAGTTGTTAAAAATAATTCAATGGCCTTTACAGATAAGCATATAGCAATACCTACAGTATCATAAGTTACAAAAAAAAAGCAATTCTTAACAAGCAATGGAGGTTTATATATGTAAATAAAATCAGGTATTATGGTATATGAAAGACTCTTAATAATGATAATTTGCAAGTAATAGGAAAAAGAAAAATAGGTAACGTAAGATGCTATTTTCAATTATTCAATAAATGTGTATTTTTATGAATTAACATTTTGTTTGATTGATATTCTTAAATCATCTATTTTCCAAATCCATATTTAACTTTAAATCATTTTCATATGAAATTAAAAAACAGCTTAACTCTTATCTTCATTTCCCTACAAGTATCATTATGCTTGACAGCTCAAACAACCTTAGATTTATATACAAATGCCAGCGAATTATTCAATCAAAAAAAATACAATGAGTCATTAGATATTTATAACGAAATAATTAACACAGGTGTACAAGAATATAACACCTTTTTTAGAAGGAGCTATTGTTATTATTTTTTAGGTCAATATCAAAAAGCATTAGACGACATTGAAATGGCTTATAATCTGGCACCTAAAGATCCTAGCTATTTTTATCTAAAAGCGCAATCATATGATAAGCTAAAAATGTTCGATCTGGCAGAATATTATTTAGACATGGCAATTAAACTTCATCCGCAAAAGCTATATTACTATAAATACAGGTCAGCATTTCAACTAGAACAGGGTAACTATTCAAAGGCAGAATACGACTTTGATGTTTTAATTGAAGCGAATCCAAATGATTACAAAAGTTATTTTGGAAGAGGACTTGCCAAATTTAATCAAAAAAGAAAAACAGAAGCCTGTCTTGATTGGAGATATGCCAAAGAATACCATCAGGCATGTAATGAATACTTCTTTTACAAATGTAGCAAGGTTGATTTGAGAAGTATAGAACAAGACCCAATACAACCCATACTAATTACACCACCTGAATTTTCAAGTCCATACGATACAACGATCGAAGAGTATTTAAGTAAGAAGATATCATATTCTATTGAAAATTATACTAATCGTGAAGAAGGTTACGTTATGGCCCAATTTTCAGTTACTAAATTAAAAGAGATTAGGGATATAAAAATTATGTACTCTAATAATAAAGTTCTGAACCAAGGTATTACAGATGCAATTCAATCAGTGGAGAAATATATACAAAATAGTGCACTACAAAACAATCAACCAGTAAATTACATTTATTATATACCAATTAAGTTCGAATTAAAATCCGATTTTTATTCTTTGTCTCAAATAACAGATTCCATTAATTTTTATAAACAATTGGAAGATTATGAGATGCTTTATGAATTTTCAAACAAAATATTGAAACACAATCCATTTCTGAAAGAAGCAATAAACATTCACAAAATAGCGTCATCCAAGCAGGGAATCGAAAACAAACCACTGAATACACAACATTTATGTGATTTCAAGTCCAATAACATGAAAATTACGAATGAAATTATAGCAAACACTAGATTTCATGAAACGTACTACAATTCTACTTGGCAGTTAACCACAAAAAACAAAGCCTCTTATATCAGATATAGTGAATGGGAACCTTTTTATTTATTAAAAAATGAAAGAAATAAAAATATTAAAATCAATACAGTATTTACACAAGAAAATGGGGTGTTTTACGATTACAATATGAAAGGAAAGTTACTTTGCAAAGGAAATTATGTTAATGGAGCCAAAAATGGAGTTTTTGAATTTTACTATGAAAACGGTAACATTTCATCAAAAATAAGTTATAACAATAACAATTTTATTGATACAACAAGCTTTTATTTTGAGAATGGTTCTTTGCACCAGTCTATTGCATTTAGTAATAACACTTTCAAAATTATTTCCTTTTATGATGAGTTGGGGAATAACCTTTTTGATAATGGAACAGGCATGTGGGAATATTCAAAACCTGATTATTCAAATAAAAACACCTTAAAAATTAAAGGAAATTATAATAATTTCGAAAGGCATGGCGAATGGATATGTTTTTTTGGAGATGATATATTTGCTGAAGAAAAATTTAAGAATGGTAAATTTATTTCTGGAAAATACTATCCTAACGGTAAAAGCCTCAGGGAAATCGCTTTTAACAATTTAATATTCTCTCCCTATATTTGTCGTCCAATGCAGCAGTTAATCTCTTAACCGG
>JBNKGY010000010.1:0-36994 GCA_050290065.1 Marinilabiliaceae bacterium | reverse complement strand
ATATATCCGTTGTATTCACAATATCTTGCACTGAAGAAATTGATCTTAACCTTAAAACAGGTAAAAAAGAATTAATTGTTGATGCTGTATTTACTGACCAATCTATTGATCATTGGGTGAAATTATCTGTTACTGCAGATTATTTCTCCAACGAACAAAACCCTGCAGTATCTGGGGCTCATATTCTGTTTTCGGATGGATACAACACCATTACCCTCCATGAATCCTCTTTACATGAAGGTTGGTATATAATTCCGGCCAGTTTTAAAGCATTTTATGGTCGAAAATATACCATTGAAATTACGGGTGTAGATATAAATAATGATGGTATTGAGGAAAATCACCAAGCTTCAAATATTTTAAAACCAGTAACTCGGGTTGACGCTATTGACCTTTCCTGGAGTTTGACTCAAGGGCAAAAACAGTGGCAGGTCAAGCTATTCTCAAAAGACAACGAAGAGCCAGGAGATTCTTATGCATTTTTGGTATACATAAACAACGAATTAATATCCTCTAAAATATCTGATATTGAAGTTGTGAACGATGACTATTTTAATGGAAACGATGTTAACGGTGTTTGGGTTCAAAGTATTGTGGAGGAAGATGGGGAAGGCAAAAAAACAGATTATGAACTAAAAGAGGGAGACTGGGTAACATTAGAAATGCAAACCATCAATGCAGATTATTACGACTTTATTTCAGCGGTTCATGAGGAAACCGGATTAAAAATACCTTTATTTAGCGGACCTCCGGCCAATGTTCCAACCAATATAAGTAATGGAGCCAGAGGATTCTTTAGGGTGTATTCCATATCACGTGACTCTATACAGGTAACAAAAGAGATTTTAAACCAACGTAATTAATCTCTACCAGCAAAGAAGACTAATCAAAATATTAAGCAGCCTTTTAAATGTGCATTAAATCGTCAATATCATAAAAATATCCATACTCATATATCATTTGGGTTATTTTTATGATTCTTTCAAAAAAACAAATCATGCCTTAGCTTTTGAGCTTAGCAAAAAAATATTCAAGATTTCTTAAGTCATTATTTGAAAACGCAGCAATATAAACTGGAGGATATTTTGCCAATTGACTTGATGACATTTGATACATTATCAGTTTTTGTTTATAAAAACGATTTCCCTTGATTTCATACTTAATAAATGCAGAAACAGGAATTCGATACATTTTAAATTCTCTTGCAAAGGGGAAAATATTGTAAAATTTTATTTCAATAAACTCTTCCCCAGCTGATAATTCTATATAATAATACCCTCCGGCAATAAAAAAAATTAGCAAAAATATTGCTAAAATCCCACTTCCCCACTGAATAAAACTGATCTCCAGTGCTTCTATGGTTATACTACAAATCAATAAACATGAAAGTAATATAATACTGAGTGTAAATAAAAGTTGAATTCTTCCTGCAGTTTTCTTATTATTCATTAATGATATATTTCTGTATGTTCTTTTATCAAACTGAAAAATAGAGCTTATCGCAATATTTCAATATAAATAAAACTACCCATTTTATTCCTATAAAAATAAAAAAACTACAATTGTAACAAAGCACAAAGTTGATAATAAGTTACAATTTGAAGCATTTTTAATGAAGATATAAATATATCAAAATAAAAGCCCATATTTTGCTAACTAATTAGTGCTACGAACTCCTTTTTTAGTTATTTTTGACGCAAAATTTTTCTACAAAAAATAAGTTAATGCACATAATTGAAGAGAGTGAATCAAGGGTTTATGGAGCAGAAGATTTAAAGCAAGACCTTTCTGAGCTAATTCAAAAGTATAACAATGGCAAAGTTTTTCTGCTTGTTGATTCCGGTTCATACCAATACTGCTACCCTAAGCTAAAAGGAATGGCAGATATAGATGAAGACAACATCATAGTCATTGAACAAGGCGATCAAAATAAAAACATCAAAGCCATTTCAAAGGTTTGGGAATTTCTAAGCACCCATGGAGCCGATAGAAAATCTACATTAATTAACCTTGCAGGTGGAATGCCCTGTGACTTGGGTGGTTTTGCTGCAGCTACTTTTAAACGAGGAATAAATTTCATAAACATTCCCACAACGCTATTAAGTCAGGTGGATGCAAGTGTTGGCGGAAAAACAGGAATAAACTTTCATAACTTTAAAAATGAAATTGGCGTATTTAAACATGCTACTGCCGTACTGGTTGATACTGAATTCATTAAAACTCAGGATCAGGAAAATATTGCTTCCGGATTTGCAGAGATGATTAAACACGCACTTATATATTCTGATGAGGATTGGAATACTATTAAAGCATTTGACATACAAAACCCTAACTTCGAAGCTTTAAAAGATCTGGTAATCAACTCCATTCATATCAAAGAGCATTTTGTTAAGGCAGATCCAACAGAACAAAATGTTCGTAAATCCCTCAATTTTGGACATACGATAGGCCATGCTTTTGAAAGCTATGCCATGAAAACCAACCGCCCGATATTGCATGGATATGCCGTAGCGTACGGTATTATTCCAGAGCTATATCTGGGCAATAAAAAATGTGGATTTCCAATGGCAAAACTTAAGGAGATTACACAATTAATAGAATCCATTTACGGTAAATTTGATTTCGATGATGATGATTTTGATGATTTTTTCTATCTGATGACTCATGATAAGAAAAATGAAAAGAATAAAATCAACTTTACTCTTCTTGAAGATATAGGACAGATTCAGATAAACCAAACTTGTACCAAAGAGGAAATCATTGAAGCCTTAACTTATTACAAAAACCTTTAGTCACAATATGCAATATTTAATTTCTGCACCAACAATAACAAACTCATATACAGTTGCTTTACCCACATCCAAGAGTATTAGTAACAGGGCTCTTATTTTAAATGCACTAGCATACAGCGCATTACCAATTAAAAACTTATCTGATAGTGATGACACTCAGCTTTTAATAAAAGCCTTACAATCAGAAGGTAATACTTTTGACGTAGGTGCTGCTGGAACTACTATGCGCTTTCTAACCGCATTTTTATCGAAAATAGTTGGAGAATGGACCATTACAGGTTCTGAAAGAATGAAACAACGTCCGATAAAAATATTGGTGGAAGCCTTAAATAAACTTGGTGCAAAAATAGAATACGTTGAAAAAGATGGATACCCTCCATTAAAGATTTTTGGAAGTGCGCTTGAAGGTGGTGACCTGGAACTTGCCGGAGATGTTAGCAGTCAGTATATATCAGCATTGCTGATGATAGGACCTACTATGAAAAACGGCCTTAATCTTACTTTAACGGGAGAAATAATTTCAAGACCATACATCTCACTAACTCTTAAGATGATGGAAACATTTGGAATTAAAAGTGAATGGAAAGGCAACGTTATTTCAGTACCAGAAGGAAATTACAATGCCACTGAATTTACTGTTGAGGCAGATTGGAGTGCCGCATCATACTGGTTTGAAATAGCGGCTTTGAACAAAAGAAGCGAGCTTATTTTACAAGGTGTAAAAAGATATAGCGAACAAGGTGATTCGAAGGTTGCCGAATTATTCCAACAATTAGGAGTTAATTATAAGTTTTCCAGTAAAGGATTAACACTAAAACACACCGGTGACGTGGTAAAGCAATTTAACTACAATTTTATTGAACAACCTGATCTGGCACAAACATTCGCTGTTACCTGTTGTTGCTTGGGCATTCCATTTAATTTCACAGGACTTCAGACATTAAAAATCAAAGAAACCGACAGGATAAATGCCCTTATTGATGAATTAAGAAAAATGGGCTTTGTTTTACAATCAAACCAAATTGATAATTTAATCTGGGATGGAGAAACTTGCGAAAAAGATGAGGTTCCTGGCATTAAGACATACAAAGATCACAGAATGGCTATGGCCTTTGCTCCTGCAGCCTCAATAATTGGTGACCTGATAATTGAAGATCCTGCTGTTGTGTCAAAATCATACCCCAGATACTGGGATCATCTGACTGAATATGGCTTCTCAAAAAAATAGATAAACCACACCATAGTATCAAGGTTAAAGGCAGATAAATTTTATCTGCCTTTTTTTATTTTATTCTGTCAGTATTTTCAAAAGATTCGTCCAATTAACAAACAAAAGATTTATAACATGAAATATTTACTTTTATTGATGGCAATAATTTTTGTCAATCAGAGTAGTTTTACTCAACAACAATTGGAGATTGGAACAAAAGCACCTCATTTCTCAGCTATTACTTTCAAAAATAATCCGTTTAACTTAGAAGAAACCTTAAAGGGAAAGCCAGTCGTTTTACTGTTTTACAGAGGCCAATGGTGTCCCTATTGCAATAAACAAATGAGCGAACTACAAGATTCTATTCAATTAATATATGATTTAGGAGCTACAGTAATTGCCATAACACCTGAAAAACCTGATGAGATAAAGAGAACAATTGAAAAGACACAAGCCAACTTCCCTATTATTTACGATAAAAACCATCAGATTATGGATTTATACCATGTGACTTTCCTTCTTTCGAAGGCAAAAAATGCATTATATAAAGGTTGGGGAATTGACATAAATGAAGCAAGCGGAAATAACGACAATGCACTTCCTGTTCCGGCAACTTATATTATAGGTAAGGATGGCAAAATCAAAGATGCCTTTTTTGATGAAAATTACAAAAACAGAATGTCGGTAAAAGACATCCTAAAAGCGCTGAAGAATTAACAACCTTTGTTCGATTAAAATTTTTAGCATTTTCCTCATAAATATTTATTTATAAGGTATTCGATAGAACAATGTTTCATGTCGAAATCAGGTTAATATCAAAACAAAAAGCCTGAAGAGAATCTCTTCAGGCTTTTTGTTTTGATATTTTTTTTTAATGCTATCCTATTAACTCCTGATACTGATTTGCAGTTAGTAACTGATCAAAATCTGCAGCATTATCAGCTTGAATTTTCACCATCCAACCTCCTTTATAAGGCTCTTTATTTACCTGCTCAGGATTTCCTTCAAGTTCAGGATTAACCTCTAAAACCTTACCCGAAACCGGCATATATAAATCAGACACCGTTTTCACTGCCTCAATTGTACCAAATACTTCTTCTTTTTCAAGATTCTCTCCTTCGGTTTCAATTTCAACAAAAACAATATCACCCAATTCTCCTTGGGCAAAATCTGTAATACCTACAGTAGCTTTATCGCCTTCGACTAAAACCCACTCGTGATCTTTTGTATACTTTAAATTCTCAGGAATATTCATTTGTATTTATTTTAATAATTAATGCCTTTCAAAATTAAAATAATTTTCCATTTTTTTTCATGGGAAAAAGTCATTAAAAGAACAAATTACAATTTCAATTAATATTATACTACTTTTTTAAAATCCTTACTATTATGGTAACAAAATTCATTAATGTAACTCAACAAAATCATAAGGAGTTTCCTGATACACGTAGTAATTCAACCAATTAGTAAACAACAGACTAGCATGACTTCTCCATCGGACAACAGGTTCCTTTGAAGTATCATCATCAGGAAAATAATTTTTAGGCATTGTTATATTATCTCCTTTTTCCAGATCACGATAATATTCTTCTTTTAGGGTAAACGGATCATACTCAGCATGTCCGGTAATAAAAATCAATCGCTTATCCGGAGAGATTGCAATATGTATACCGGCATCCTTTGAATCAGCTAAAACCTTAAGTCCCTGAACTTTATTAATATCCTTTTGTCTTACTCCTGTAAATCTGGAATGAGGGGCATAAAAAACATCATCAAACCCTCTCATCAGAGGTTCCTTTGAATCCTTTACTTCATGCTCAAATACACCAAATAACTTTTCACCCAAAGGATGCTTTGGGATACCATAATGATAATATAATCCAGCCTGTGCACCCCAGCAAATATGAAGTGTACTGGTGACATTTCGCCGACTCCACTCCATAATATCTTTCAATTCGTCCCAGTATGTTACTTCATCAAACTCCAGATGTTCAACAGGAGCACCGGTAATAATCATTCCATCGTATTTATTCTTTTTGACTTGTTCAAAAGTCTTATAAAAGTTCAACAAATGCTCCTTGGGAGTATTGGATGGTGCATGAGATCTTGTCATTAACAAGTCCACCTCAACCTGAAGTGGTGTATTCGAAAGCACACGCATAATTTGTGCTTCAGTAGTGATTTTCAACGGCATTAAATTAAACACAACAATCCTTAATGGTCTAATATCCTGATGCATCGCTCTACTCTCATCCATTATAAAAACGTTCTCACCTTCAAGAACACTTTTGGCAGGAAGTTTATCTGGAATTTTAATGGGCATAATAATTCGTTTTAAAATAACAAAAGCCGTAAAGTACGGCCTTAATTTTTCAATTACAATGACATTTTACCTTTTTATTAACCCGAAGAATAAAATATTCATTACATTTTGAACTTGTTCAACCATATCTTCATACTTATTAGTAGCTGAAAACATAGGTATTTCAACACCTTTTAAAGAAAGAGCAATTGCCATAGCTCCCATGTATGTATTTTTTATTTGAAATGAGTCATTTTCAATTCCTGCTTGAAGAATCTTTTGAATCATCTCTACTTCTTCCTTCTCACTACTCTCTTTTACCTTTTTAACAAACTCAAGTCCGCCAAATCTTTCATCAGTTAATGCTTTAAAATAATTTTCAAGCTCACTAATGGTTTTCATTCGAATTAGCACATATTCATTGAGTTTATCTTTGGGATTTAAATCAGATTCAACAATATCATGAAGTTTAGACAACAGAACACCTTGCTCCCAGTCGATAACTGCCTGAAATATTTCTTCTTTATTTTTAAAATAATAATACAAAGAACTCTTACCCTTGTGTAGCTCCTGAGCAATATCCTCCATCGTTGTTTTCTTATAGCCAAATTTGGCAAAAAGAACTCTCGCTGCATCTAAAATTGATACGCGTACCGTTTCGTTATAATTAAGATTCTCGCTTATCATAAGTTTTTGAAAATAAATATCTTACTTGCTTTACAAAATTAGCTAAATGTTGGGGCATATAAAAATAATATGGCAACAAAAAGTAATTCATAATGCTGGCAAGATAAATAAAAGTCGATAAAAACAACACTACAACCAAATATTTACAGCACTTTTACAGGCAATGAATTATACCGTCTATTATTCGACATGCCTTTAAACTAACGACTAATTCCTATTAGTAGTCTTCAATTGTAACTAAAAAAACAATGACAAAGTTAAGCTCTAATTATCTCCTGCTCTTTTATTTAATTATACCTATTAACCTACCTTAGACCTAAAATTTTGGATATTGTACAACTGATTTTTTCCATATCTCATAGAATGATAAAGTTCAGTAATTTTAAACTGGCATGGCCAGAGCAAATAATTGGGCACACAGGAGCATGAATGAAATTTGCATGGGTCATCAAGGTTTTGCTAAATTATTAGAGTTTATGAAGAACATCGCAAAAATTTCACATCTAACAATCAGTAAGTTAGGTTTTCTTTTCGACCACGAATTAGACGAATTGTAAAACCACGTTGTGGTTTATAGGCTTTTTGAAGAAAGGCCATTAGCTTAATTAACAATTAAGATCTGTTTTATAAGGTATTGTTGAATTCCTTTCAGTCATTTCGTAAAATTGACTTCCTCGAACGTTGTTTCTGGGTTCATAAATTACTTGCAAAGCAAGCTATATAAAGTTTTCTTGTTCATGGGAAATGTTAGTAGCACAATTCTATAAATCACGACAATCGGCTCTTCTTCTTTGCCAGAGGAAAGCTATTATCGTTTGTGGGATTTGTATAGCTATTATGAAACAGAATTCATGAAAAATGAACATTGTCAACAAGCATTTATCTTCAAAGTGTGTGCAGGCTAGTGAACAGGGGGTGCGGAGCTCTGAAAAAAACCGGGCAATTTTCGTGCTGGGCTTATGGGAAATGGTTATTCATTGATCTCCAGCTGTGGTGAACTTTCTTGGTTCTCAGTCGGATGCCTGACATGCTTTTTTTGACAGACAAAGAAAACAAAGGCTAAGAGATGTTGGGGTGAGAAGAAATATCACTTTTTGATTTAAAGTATTAAAGTTATTAAACCACCTCCCGGTTGGTTGCTATTCATGAAATCTTCTTTTGAAGCAGAAGAATAGATCGCCATGATGCACATCAACTACACCCTATACATCTTTTCGAACACTTAAGGGCATCGCCGCAAAGTATTCGAAAAGAGATTTGCATTAATCACTTACCAATTCAAAATCAAGTTGTTTTTTGATTAGATTAGCACTGGCCACCAATATGGTAACCTGGTCTCCCAACTGGTATTTTTTTTGATACTTTCTACCAACAATACAGTAATTTTCATCGTCAAACCTATAATAGTCATCCTCCAAATTACGAATGGAAACCATTCCTTCACACTTATTCTCATCAAGTTCAACATAAAAACCCCATTCTGTAACACCTGAAATAACACCTGAAAATTCCTTTCCAACATGTTCTTTCATAAACTCAACCTGCTTAAATTTAATGGAAGCTCTTTCTGCTTCAGAAGCTACCAATTCCATTTTGGAGCAGTGCTTACATTGATCTTCAGTTTTGCTTTCATTAGCCGAACGTCCACCATCCATATAGGATTCCAATAAACGATGAACCATCATATCCGGATATCGCCTGATGGGTGAAGTAAAATGAGAATAATGTTTAAAAGCTAAACCATAATGACCTACATTGTGCGTTGAATAGGACGCTTTGGCCATGGTTCGTATGGCCAGAGTTTCAATGATATTTTGTTCCTTCTTACCTTCCACCTGTGTAAGAAGCCGGTTTATTGAACTACTAATCTTTTCTTCACCAATGGGCATTGCCTCATAACCGAAACGACGCACAAAACGTACAAAATTTTCAAATTTTTCAGGATCCGGATTATCATGTACACGGTATACGAATGTTTTTGGATTAGATCCTCTTCCCTTGGATATCTCTTTCTTTCCAATATACTCGGCTACTCGTTTATTGGCCAAAAGCATAAACTCTTCTATGAGTTTATGAGCTTCTTTGGATTCTTTAAAAAATACACTTAATGGTTTCCCTTTTTCATCAATATCAAATTTCACCTCAATTCGCTCAAACGAAATGGCCCCATTCTCAAATCTTTTTTTCCTTAAACCTTTGGCCAGTTTATTTAAAGTCAACACTTCGTCCTTAAAATCGCCTTGTCCTGTTTCTATAATATCCTGAGCATCTTCATAAGTAAATCTCTTATCACTATATATCACCGTTTTCCCATACCAGGTATCCAGCAAATTAGCCTCTTCATCTAATTCAAAAACCACCGAAAAGCATAACTTTTCTTCATTAGGGCGTAAGGAACAAATTCCATTACTTAATCGTTCCGGTAGCATTGGCACGACGCGATCTACTAAATAAACCGATGTGGCTCTTTCAAAACCCTCCTTATCAATAACTGAATTGGGTTTTACATAGTGGGTTACATCGGCAATATGCACACCAACTTCCCAGTTTCCATTGGATAATTGCTGAATAGACAATGCATCATCAAAGTCCTTGGCATCTTTGGGGTCAATAGTAAATGTGGTTACTTTTCTAAAATCACGCCGAGCTTTTATTTCTTCAGAACTTATAACTTCATCGATTTTTTCTGCTGCTTCTATTACTTTTTGAGGATATTCATAGGGCAAATTAAATTCAGCCAGAATCGCATGGATTTCTGCATTATTTTCCCCAACATCTCCAAGTATATCAATGATCTCACCAAAAGGATTTTTAGTATAATCCTTCCAATCGGTTATTCTTCCCACAGCTAGTTGTCCACCTTTTGCTCCATTTAACTTTTCAAGTGGAATAAACAGGTCTTTAAACATTGTTTTTTTGTCTGTTACCAAAAAAGCAAAATTCTGAGACATTTCAACAGTACCTACAAAAGTATCTCGTTTTCTTTCAATAACTTCCACTACTTCTCCCTCCAACGAACGCCTTCTCTTTTTGGCAAAAACCTGCACTTTTACCAAATCTCCATTCAAGGCATTCTTCAGGTTTTGCTGGCTAACAAATATATCATCTCCCACTCCGTCCTTTGGAACTATGTATGCCGCACCTGAATTGGTGGCATCAACTACTCCTTCAACAAATGCCCCTCTTGAAAGCAGCTTAAATTTTCCTTTTGCAACCTCTGTTAGAAAACCACTCTCAAGCAATTCATATAAAATCTCAACAACAGTTTGTTTTAGCGAAACTTTTTTTAATCCAAGTAAATCCGAAATCTGCTTGTAGTTATATGTTCTTTTTGGATTATTTGAAAACACCCCTTGTATTAAACCAACAATTTGGTGTTTTTTTAGCCCTCTGGTTCTTGTTTTAATCTTCTTCTTTTTACCTCCCATGAGATCGAAATTATTTTATTGCAAAGTAACAATTTTAAGTCAATAACCATTAGTAGTCCTTTTATTGTTAGCCCAAGAATTTGTCAATATATAAATCCAACAATAATTCGATTACTGATCTGAAAATAAATAAATTCTGACTTAACAACCTCTCAGTTCAATTAAAATTAAAGAGTTCAGATTTTGTTAAATGATTGATATACTATATAAAATTTTGAAAAATAGCGAGCTATGGTGATAAAATTTAGAGAAGTAGATCGGTCATTTAATGAAAAATAGTAATTCCCACTTATAAACAACTGTTTACTTCGTCATATTTACTTACCATAGCATGCCTTGAAACAAATTAATTATAAACGGTATGAGCCATTAATTTCATATCGAATTGAGGTTAATAAATATCCTTCCATATTTTTCACCCCGAATTAGAACTTTATTTAATTTTTTGGGTATAAAACATATAGAAAACAACCTGAAAAAATTGAAATAATAAATTCATGTCCTTCACATTCAAAATCATAATCATAATCTTATTCACCATTATTTGTTTTTGGGCCAAATCTGAAGCAAACAGTAATTTTTTAATGCAAATTGATCAGAACGACACTATAAATCAAACTGATAAAAATGGTTTAAAACAAGGAATATGGATTTATAAAAAGGATAGTACTATAAAAGAGCAAGGCTTCTATGCAGATAATCAAAAACATGGCATATGGATTATCTATTATAATAACGGTGAGAAAAAATCAGAAATTAACTATGAAAACGATGTGCCAAAAGGAAAGGCTGTATTTTATTATTCCAATGGGAACATACGTGAATCAGGAAATTGGCAAACCGATCACTGGGTAGGTGATTACAAATATTACTACGAATCTGGACAGCTTTCATATGATTGGGAATATAATGATAAGGGTAAAAGGGATGGTGAACAAAAATACTACCATGAAAATGGAGAAAATAAGTATACAGGAAATTGGATCAACGGTAAAACAGAAGGCGTTTTAAAAGTATATAGTGAAGACGGAGTCCTCATTCAGGAAAAAGTTTACGCTTCAGGTAAACTGAATGCCACCAGAGATCAACAGCAAATTATAGCGGCAAAAGATAAGCCATCCACCAACCCTGCAACTGTCAACAGAGAAAAATTTCATGGTACAGGAAATCATACCATTATTAGTATGACGGGCAAAGTAGAAATAAAAGGGTACTTTGTTAAAGGTGAATTAATCGATGGTGAAAAGTTTAATTATAACGAAGATGGCAAATTAATATCAGTAACCATTTACAAAAATGGAGAAGTAAGCGGAACAAAAGCAATCAATAACAATATCAACTAATGTAATCAATAATAATTCAAGTTTTCGGTTAAGGAACCGGTACCAGGAATGTTGGGACATTAACATGCCCAACGAGTGCAATATCTGTATGACCAAAAAACGTTTTGTGGAAGAATCCATGTTTCCGGTGGCCAATAATTACCATATCAACATGTAATTTCTCTACCTCAGCCACTAACATTTCAATAGTTCCTCCATTAAGCATAATACTTTCTGTTTTTATGCCTCTATCATTTAACTCTTCAGCATATTTCTTCAACGCTTTATGTTCTTCCTTTAGCTCCACCCCTCTTAAGTCTTTGATATACTGAGGCCCTACACTGTAACCTACAAAATCCGGTTCTGGTGCAGAAACATGAATAATCCAGACACTAGCCATGTATTGCTGCGCAAATTCCTTTGCAAATTGCAATATTTTTTCTGTTCCTTCTCTAAAATCGATTGCTACGAGAATATTTTTCATGTGCTTATATTTTAGTAAAACCTAGATAACCCATGCCAATTTCAATCTTGCTCCTGTGTGCCCAATTATTTGCTCTGGACATGTGAGCATTCTATTTTTATTATTTTAGGTCAGATGGATCTTCAAATAAAATCAATAACACCTTACCTATTAACCTGATTCTATAAAACAATTTAAATCAGATGGTTGGTTTATACCAATTAAAACAATAAATGCGCCGGTATAATGCCGAGCTAAATTCAAGCTACTTTAGGAACGAAGTGAACTAGAAGTTGCATTTTGAATTTTATTCGGTATTATCCATGATCGCCACAAGAATGATTTTTCTTTATGAAAAGTTACCAAAAAAACGAAGCACAATCAACTTATATAAACGAAAAAAGGCTGTACAAAAATGCACAGCCTTTTAATTATATTGATTAACATTTATTCTTTTATATCATCTTTTTTTGTATCATTACCTGACTCATTTCGTGCATTTTTAAATTCTTTCATACCCTGGCCTAACCCCTTCATTAATTCAGGAATTTTTTTCCCTCCAAAAAGCAATACAACTGCAAGGATAATTACAACACCTTCAGGCCACATTGAGAATGCACATATATAAAAAGAACTTACCATGATGTTTTATATTTTAATTTATTCAAATTTACTAATTAATACCCATTTATTTAAATAACCACCTAAATAAATCATTACCGTTGGCGAAAATTAACAAGCTAAATAGCAATACCATACCAACAATCTGCGCATACTCAAGGAACTTTTCACTTGGTTTTCTTCCTGAGACAATCTCATATAGCAAGAATAGAACATGACCTCCATCAAGTGCCGGTATAGGTAGAATATTCATAAAGGCTAATACAATAGATAAAAATGCTGTTAGCGACCAGAATGAAGCCCAATCCCAATGTGGAGGAAATAAATTTCCAATAGCTCCAAAACCACCCAATTGCTTCACTCCTTCTTTTGAAAAAACCAGCTTAAATTGTTTTACATACCCAACCAAGGTATTTACACCTTTTGAGATACCTGCTGGTAATGCCTCCCAAAAGCCATAAGTTACCGTTGTTACATTAAAATAATCTGCTTTGGGATAAACTCCTATTTTACCTTTTTTAGAAACATCACATTGAATATTTTCCAGAGAACCATTTCTAACTACAGTTAAAGTAATACTATTATCAGCATTTTCTCCTAAAAGCTCGGTTGCAATCCTGTAATAATGTGCTGGCTTACCTTCAATAGAAACCAAACTATCCCCCGACAGTAAACCTGCTTTATCTGCATTGCTATCGGGCATAACTGAATCTACAACAAAAGGCATACGAACAGCGGCAAAACTCTTTACTTCTTTTTGCAGGTATGAATCTTTAAAATCCTCAGGAATAGGAAGTACAAAAGTTGAATCTCCTCTTTTAACAGTAAGTTTTGTTGCACTCTCTAACAATATATGAGATGCAATATCTGAAGCATTAGTTACTTTAAAAGTATCCACGCTAGTAACAACATCACCATCTTGCAATCCAATTTCATGCGCCAGCGGATGAAAAGCCAACCCGAATTTTGCATCTTTAACATCTATATATCCCTCACCCCATTTGAACAGAATCATCCAAAACAAGAAAAAGGCCAACAGAAAATTCACTAAAACACCACCAATCATAATCAGTAATCGCTGGTGTGCTTTCTTAGATCTGAATTCGAATGGTTTTGGCTCTTCCTTCATTGCCTCCTTATCCATTGATTCATCAATCATTCCGGATATTTTCACATACCCCCCCAAAGGTAACCAACCTACTCCATATTCAGTATCACCTTTTTTAAATTTCAATAATGAAAACCAAGGGTCAAAAAAGAGATAGAATTTCTCTACCCTTGTTTTAAATAGTTTGGCAAAAAAGAAATGTCCAAACTCATGTAATATTACTAATATTGAAAGACTTAAAATTAACTGTCCTGCTTTTATTAAAAATTCCATTTATTTTATTTCAAAAAAATTAAGCTACAAATATATTCTTTTTTTATTCTAATGAGCAATCATTGTTTTTGCTATTTGTCTGGCCTCTTTATCCGAATCAAAATAATCATCAAAAGAAGGTTTATTTATAAACGTTGCTTTGCTCAAAGTATTTTCAATAATATCAGACATTTGTAAAAATCCTACTTTCTGTTCCAAAAAGGCCTCCACAACAACTTCATTGGCAGCATTTATTATACAAGGAGCATTCCCCCCTTTTTTCAGAGCCTCAAATGCCAGTGCCAGATTCTTAAATGAATCCAGATCCGGTTGTTCAAAAGATAGATTTGGATACTCCATAAAGTTAAACCTTTGAAAATCACTTTGAATTCTTTCCGGATACGTTAAGGCATATTGAATCGGCAATCTCATATCAGGCAAACCCATTTGTGCTTTCATGGATCCATCTGTAAATTGAACAATACTATGCACAATACTCTGAGGGTGCACAATTACATCAATTTGCTCTGGTTCCAATCCAAATAACCACTTCGCTTCAATTACCTCCAATCCCTTATTCATCATACTGGCTGAATCAATAGTAATTTTATTCCCCATCTCCCAGTTTGGATGATTTAGAGCTTGTTCCGGTTTAACATTTTTCAGAAATTCCTTGTTTTCCCCTCTAAATGGACCACCTGAGGCCGTTAAATATATCTTTTCTATTGGATTGTGAAACTCCCCAACTAAACATTGAAATATAGCAGAATGTTCAGAGTCAACGGGTAATATGGGCACCTTATTAACGGCTGCCATTTCAGTGATAATATCACCGGCTACTACAAGAGTTTCTTTATTCGCTAATGCTATTGGTTTTTTAGCCTTAATGGCATTTAATGTGGGCAATAACCCTGAAAACCCAACCATCGCAGTCAATACAACATCTACTGTTGACATCTCCACCACCTGTGCAATGGCTTCGCTACCTGCATAAACTTTAATAGGTAAATCTTTCAGTGCCTCCTTTAGCTGAGGGTATTTTTCTTTATTAGCTATTACAACCACATTTGGAACGAAAGTACGACATTGTTCAACTAATCTTCCTAAACGATTATTTGCCGTCAATACTTCTACTTCAAATTTATCTGGATTTTTTGATATTACATCAAGGGTTTGTGTTCCTATAGAGCCTGTTGAGCCCAGCACTGCTACCCGTTTCTTCATATTGTTGTGGATATCTGGTTTTATTCAAATAAAATATACTCTTCGGGATTCATTGCTTCACCCTTATACCATAATTCAAAATGCAGATGCGGTCCGGTTGTCAATTCCCCAGAATTTCCAACATTAGCTACGGCTTCTCCTGCTTTAATTTTATCCCCTGATTTTTTAAGTAACTTAGAATTGTGCTTATAACAAGAAACTAAATCGTTATCATGCTGAATCATTATCACATAACCCGTTTCTACAGTCCAGCCCGAAAAAACAACAGTTCCGCTAAGAATTGAAGAAACTGTTTCGCCTGGCTTTGATACGATGTCAACACCAAAATGATTTTCACTTTCAATAAATCGCTTTACCACAATGCCTTTTAATGGCGTAAAAAAATAAACCTGATTTAATTTGGGGATATTTGAATTATCGTTAAAAACAGAAAGATTATATTTTTCCTCCTGCTCTACTTGTTCTCTGAACTCTATATCATCTTTACTCTTCTCAAAAGAAACAGGTTCGATATTTTTTTGATTCTGATTACTATGCTCTTCCACATCTTCATAAGCAGGAACTTCACCCTGAACAACAGCTTTAATGGATTTAAAAAACTCGTCGCGCTTATTTATTTCCTGTATTAAGGAATCCACGCGACTCACATTCCGAACCATCAGGATACGCTGATTACCATCAGGATACCCAGGTATATATTCTTTGAGTCCGGTATAGGCAATGAGCAAAATCACAAGAACAATCAGTACTATAGCTGATGTACCAACCACTGTAAATACATTTAATCGTGATAACCGCATTTGCCATACTTCTTCGTAGGTTTGTTCATTAAATATGGCTAAACGATATTTGTTACGTATTCTTTGTAAGAAATTCTTTTTGTCTTTGGCAGTATCCATGAGATAATTTATATTCCAAATTTTAACTGTTGCAAAGTTAAAAAATAAAACCAGTTAGATATATAGTTCATAAGAAACATAAGTTGATCAATGGAAGATACTTCTGTATGCTATAAAATCAACTCTTACCTTAAAACCGAAATATCAATGTTGACTAGTTAGCGCTTGTCCATAAAGTCAGGTGTTTGGATTATAAAGTTTAAATACAAGGCGTGTGAAAAATTCAAACCGCAGTATACTAAGGTATATGAGGATTTGGATTTTGAACAACAACGCAGTAGTTGGACTTTATAGACAAACACTAGTTAAAAACCAAGGCTAGCAAATTTTACTTCCAATGAACTTCAATAACCTTCAAATGTTTTCTTCCTTAGGCCATAATTTATTGTTGAGATAAGTATAATTTTGCAGCCAGTACTCTAAAAATTACCATCATGAAAAAATGCCCTTGCGGATCAAATAAAGATTTTTCTCAATGTTGTGAACCAATCATTGAAAATAAAAAAGATGCTGCTACTGCAGAAGAATTAATGCGATCACGATATACTGCATTTACCTTTGCCAATATTGATTACCTGATGAAAAGTCATCATTCCAGCACCAGACCTGTCAATGAAAAAAGAGAAATAAAAGAATGGAGTCAATCCGTTACATGGGTCAATCTTTCTATTTCGTCCACAGAAAAAGGAATGGGAAATGATCAAACGGGATATGTAGAATTCAAAGCCATTTTTATTGAGGATGGAAAATTAAACCATATCCACGAGAAATCATTTTTTGAAAAAGAAGATGGAAAATGGGTTTACGTGGATGGTACCCATATCTAACAAAAACTTCAGAATTTTCTATAATTCCACAATTTTGATGCAATACAACACTGCACATAACTACTGTTTGAAAAAAAGTTTGTTTTTTCTCGTGCAGCTTACTTTACAGATAAACCCGAAATATGTATTAGGAACATCTATTACGAGCTAAAATTGCTGCCTGTAAAGTCGCAAGCTAACTTGTTTCAATTCACCATAGCAGTTCTCTATCTCATTTCAACATGTTCTTGATCGATTGCACTTTTAACTCTCATAACGAAAGCTTCTGGTTAATGAATCGTAATACAAATTTCATTATGAGGTTGGTAGAATAGCTAGTTCCTTTTTAATTAAACGTTTGTATTTGTTAAGTGAATCATTATTTTTGCTTTTCATCAATTAGTTAACAGATGTAATAATATTGACATTATCGTTATACTACCATATATGCATATAAACAACATTGTTCATTTAGTAGAAATAAACACAATGGCGATATGGATATGTTAGCTTTAATTCCAATAAGAAGTGAGAATTCAATAAATTTAAAAATCATATTAATACACAATGAGATCTAAATTAGTAATTCTGATTATTTTAAGTATTGCCTTCTATCAATGCCATAATCAAAAAGAAAACGAGAATAAAAAGGAGACTGAAATTAAAAAGCAAAAACCAGAAAAGAGTGATCGATATGTCATGCCACGAATTTTATTGGACATCGACAATGATAAATACAAAATTCTAATCGAAGATGTTACCAATGATCACATAACGTCAATCACGAATGGATATTACACAGAACCTCGACTAGGAATAAAAGCAGATCGCTTATCTAAAAAAGAATTCATAAGAATTTTAATGAATGTTGATACGAGTCTAGCTTCTTTTAAAAACATGAATTTTGGAGATGAGTTTTTTAAAGTCACTGTTCAACAACACACTGAGCAAGTACAAGATTCGCTAATACGTATAGATATTCTAAAGGCCCTTAATATAGAACAAAGGGAGCTGGATAGCCTTTAAAAAAACTAAATTTCGTTGTTGTAAAAAAGTTTTACCAATGACTCTTGATAATTTAAGTAAACTGATCTTAAGGAGTTTTAATTGAATAAAATTTATATTTTAGAATATAATTAAAACAGTTTACAAAATGAACTAAAGCTAATCGAGAAGCCAGCCACTAGGCAAAAAGTCTAGTGGAGAAGCTCTCACAGCACCTAGCATACGCGATCTACGCTCCTTCCTTTCATTTATAAAGTCCACTGGACTTTCCAAATTCAGGAACATACTAGGCGGTTCTCTACACCATGGGGAATCGATAGATCGACGAAGTCAATAAGGAATTCGATTTATAAAAAAGATTACTGGACATTTGTTGATACATGTTAGAAAGGCTGATATAGCCTCTCTTTTCAAGTCTATCCACTGTAATAGTGGTTCCCAGTATAGGACTTTGCCAACAATCATTTAACTTTTAATGGCGTTAGCGATTTACACTTCGTTCCAATTGAGCAATAGCCCAGCCACCCATACGACTTCTGCTCCATGCATATGCCATATCGGGTTTAACACCAAGTCTAATCAGGTTCTTTCTTTTCCTGTCGGGTTTCTTTATTTACCTTTATCTTTATTTTCTTAAGGTGTTCATGATTTCCGCTGCGCTACAATTCAGTGATGCCATATACAGTACCTCAGACGATTGCGAAGCCACCCGTCAAACTCTTCCAGTTTAGTTTTGATGTTGGCATGTTTGAAGTTATTGATCCATCCTCTTTGGATTTCGATAAGCTTCTGTATGCGTTCATCGAAACTCATAGGAGTAGTTTTTCGGGTAACTTCTTTGAGTTTAGCTTTAAAACTATTCCATCTTTTTGGGGCAACAATCAATTGATATTTTCCCTTGATACCTTTTTTGTAAATGGGCACAAATCCAAAACCAAGAATCTGAAAATTAACCGGTCGTCTGATGCCACTCTTTTCCTTATTGATAGGTAATTTAAGTTTATCCCTAAGGAATACATAAATAGCATTTCCGACTTTTCTGGCTTCGTGCTTTGTTTTGCAGAAAATACTGAAAAGCACAATTCCCTAACGGGAATTATGTGTCAAGATGTGTAATTTTTTTGAGAAAATTATTTTTTCGATTCTTCGTAAAGCATTAAAAATCAATTGGTAGTTAGGCTCACCGAATTACTGTATTATGAAAGATATAAATTTATTGGAGATTCATTAAATTTTAATGCGAACTAAATAGTTACAATAAACTCCATCAAATCATCATGAGCACCTAAATTAAATTTTTTCTTTAAACGGTAACGTGACATTTGCGTGCTTTTGGGAGTAATATTCATTAAGCGGGCAATTTCTTTCCCCGATAAATTCATGCGCAAGTAGGCACAAATTTTCTGTTCATTTGCAGTTAAATCAGGATACTTTGCCGAAAGTGATTCAAAGAATTTAGGATGTACTTTTTCAAAATGAAGTTTAAAATTCTTCCAATCTTCATCCAATTCAATGTTTTCATTAATCAAGCGCTTTAGTTGCGTAAGTTCCTTTTTGTTTTCAGGTTTAACGAAGCCTTTAATTTCATCGAGTTTTTCGGCTATGGTACCTAAAATTTCATTCTTTTGTGCTACATATAAAGCCGATGAGGTAATTTCCCGATTTCTATGATCGAGTTCTTCTTTCATCATATCGGCATTTAGTTGATTAATTTCAGCAGTGGCTCTAAATTCTTCCTCTTTGCGTATGGTCTCTTCTTCTTTTAATTTCGCTTCAGTTTTTAATTTTGCTTCTCTTTGTTCAAATAATTTTCTCCTAAGTTTTAATCTATTGGCTACCATAATCAGCAATATTAAAAAAACAAAGGCTCCGGCTATAGCAACATATTTTTGATGTTTATGCAACTGGGCTTCCTTATCCTTAATTATGGTATCACGTTTAAGTACTTCTATTTCTTTTTCTTTTTTAACCGTTTCATACCGTGTTTGATGTGCACTTATCTGATCCGATTTTATCTCATTAAAAAGAGAATCTTTATATAAAATTTCCTTATCATAATACTCAAGAGCCTTTTTGTAATTGCCTCTCTGGGTTTCAATTTGACGGAGCACATGATAAGAATCGTAAAAATCTTCCACCGAATAATAACTTCCTGAATATTTTAACGATTCATTAGCTGCCTTAAAGGCCTTATTAAAATCGTTCACCTTTAAATACACCTGTGCCAAATCATTATAAAACATGGCTAAATCAACCACCAAATTATTTTCAAAAGAATATTGAATAGCTTGCTTTACATTATCAACGGCTTTATCATACTCTTTCTGCAATTCGTAAACCTCGCCTATATTTCTAATAATTATGGGTATGGCTCTAACATAATTCACTTTCTTAAAGCCTTCAAGAGACTTTGTAAAGTACTGAAAAGCGGTATCATATTTTTGTAAATCTCTATAATTGGTGCCCAAATTATTATATACTGTTGCAATACGTCTTAGATCCTTTGTTTGTTCCACCAAACTCATTGCTTTTAACCAATACAAATTCGAATTTTCCAAATCTTGGTTTGCTTTGTAAGCCACTCCCAAACCATTGTATGTAGTAACTAACATAAGTGTATCCTGTATATCTTCAGAAAGTTCTAAGGCTTTAAAATGATAATCGAATGATTTTTCCATTACTCCTTGAAAACAATAAATGCTTCCAATCAAATTCAAATTTTTAGCAATCAATGGCTTCCTTTTATATTTCTGCGCAATAGAAAGAGAAGAATCAAGGTAATTTAAGGCTTTCGGAAATACACCATGATCAAAATAAAGTCGTCCTAAACTGAAATAGACTTCAATTTCATTGGAAATATCATGTTCATTTTGAGTCAATTTTATGGCTTTTTTGTAAAATCTTATTGCCTTTGCTGAGTCGCTAAATGTCAACCCCTTAGCTCTCTTTATTAGAGAGTCTATAGACTGAATGCTTGATTGTTTATTGTTAATTTTCTGCCCTAAATTGTTTTCATTTTGTGCAAATGAATTTTGCGAAACAGCCAGAACTATAGCGAGTAGAACAATTTTAAACATTATTACTTGTATGAGTCAATTTAGAATTTCAAACAAATATAACACTTAGCAGCTAAAATAATAACATTATCCGTTTGCCAGGGAAATGAAGACTTTGAATCAGAGTGTTTTTAAAAATTCCATCAAATAATTATCGACTCCTAAATCGAATTTCTTTTTAAGCCTACAGCGCGACATTTGAGCACTTTTAGGCGTAATATTCATTAGACGGGCAATTTCCTTACCCGATAAATTCATTCGCAAATAAGCACATATTTTTTGCTCGTTGGCCGTAAGGTCAGAATATTTTTGAGTTAAAGATTCGAAAAACCTTGGATGTACCTTTTCAAAATGAAGTTTAAAATTGTTCCAATCCTCATCCAATTCAATGTTATCTTTTATTAAACGTTTCAACCGGGTAAGCCCCTTTTTATTTTCCGGTTTTACAAAATATTTTACATCTGGAATTGCAATAGAAAATTGGAAAGATATTATTCCAGAAGTAGCAAATTAAAAGACGCAAATAGGTTTAGTTTCAGAAATGAAAGTCAAACATATAGAACTTATTAATGACACTCATAAACTAAGTGAGGTAATTAAGTCAATAAAAGAACAAGGTACCGAAGAATAAGGAGAACTACAAGAAAGGCTTAAAGCAAAGGAAGAAGAATTAGCATCAACTAGGAAAAACTTAAACAGGCTGAAAATAATATTAACGAATCTGTATTAAGCGGTTTGACCTCCACTTATTATTCTTTCTTTTTAATAAAACAACTTGCCCCAACTGTGGAGAAAAACACCAATCTTCTGGAATAACTTTAGACAGTTTATGTGATACATATAGAGCTTCAAAAACAATATTTGGAAGAAGTATGTTCTAAAAAAAGTTCAATAGTACAATTTGAGAAGCCAGCCACTAGACTATTAGCCTAGAAGAGAAGTTATCACACCACTCTACTTACAGGTTTTCCCGAAAATATCGGAACAGGCAGTATTGAACGGTTCACTACACCATGAGCAATCGAAATTGATAAAGTCAAAAATGCAGCTTCCTGATATCGATACCGCCAATTGTTTGCCAGGCCGGTTTTAAAAGATATGGAGGAATAGTTAAAAGAGGACCTGCATCAAGTATTGCCGCAAAGTCCAATTGGCAAAGCTATCAACTATACCTATGGTCAAAACTGACCCGGTACATCAAGGACGGTAAATATGAAATTGACAACAACTTAATTGAAAATGCAATACGTCCATTGGCTTTGGGGCGTAAAAACTATCTGTTTGCTGGATCTCGCAATGCGGCTCAAAAAGCCGCCGTCATGTACTCGCTTTTTGCATCATGTAAAATCAACAATATAAGTCCATATAAATAGCTTTCTGATGTGTTGAATCAGATGATGGATACAAAACCTTCACAAATGCATACTTTGCTGCCTGGCAAATGGAGTTATGATGATATTACATCCTGCTAAAGTTCTTACAAACAATGCTCGTGCGCACACGCTTACATTGAGTAAATGCTAACTCCACTAATAAATAGTTTATTTTTATTTGAGTTAAAAAATACGTAAATTTAATAGAGTAGTAGTATAAATATTAACTATTGGTAATGAAAAAGAAGCATTTCTTTACTTTGAGAAATAAAATTACACTATTGATCTTCATACCTGTTATTCTTTGTACGCTAACAGCTATCTATGTTTCCTCATTAAAAATCAAAAAACAGGGAATACAGGATCTCGAAGAAAAAAGTTCGGCCATACTGACTCGGTTAGAATCAGCTAGAAAATTCGTCGCTCTTCAGGATAACCTTACATGGATTATTCAAGAAATGAAGCTGAAGTATCCTGATGGCATTGTGCCAAATGATGAAAAAGAGAAAATCTTGAAGCAAGTACCAATTTTTTCCTCAATGGCTATTGGAAAGGATAATGCGGAGTCCGATCATTATGATTTTAGGATTTCGGCACTGCACCCAAGGAATGATAAAAACCTGGCAGATATTAGGGAATCGAAGTTATTAAACGAGTACATGGTGTCCAAAAGTAGTGTAACCACAGTTGAACTAGATAAGCAAAATGACGAGTTATTGGTTTCACGTCCGGTGTATCTAGATGAAAAACAAGGCTGCCTGGTTTGTCATGGACATCCTTCTAAAAGCCCATGGAACAATGGGAAAGATATTCTTGGATATACCATGGAAAACTATCAGAATGGTGATTTAGTAGCAATGTTTACTATAGTTTCCAGTACAAAACCTGTACAGGCCAAAGTAAGTACATCCATCCTTCATATTGTTTTGTGGGGCATCGCTGTTGTACTTCTAGCTTCTCTGGTAAGTTCTATATTTCTAAAAAAAATCACCACATCTATTTCAAAAATTATAACAGTAAACAATCGTATTGCAAAGGGTGATTTGAGTGTTAAGATTGATATTCGACAGAAGGATGAGATAGGGCTATTAGCTGCTGCAATTACTGAAATGATAGACAATTTGAAGAACACGATTATCAATATCTCAAATAGTTCCGATACCATTGCAACAACTAGTGAACAACTTAGCAAAACAGCCATCCAGGTTTCTGATGGTGCTTCGGAACAAGCATCATCATCAGAAGAAATTTCGGTATCTATTGAACAGATGTCTTCCAATGTTGAACAAAACACAGATAATGCAATCAAAACAGAAGAAATTTCATTGCAAGCAACAAATAAAATTAATCAGGTAAGTAAGGAATCGGAAAAAAGCTTATCAGCAATAAACGAGATTGCTTCAAAGATTAACATTATTAACGACATTGCTGTTCAGACAAACCTGTTAGCATTGAATGCTGCAGTAGAAGCTGCAAGAGCAGGTGCATATGGAAGAGGATTTGCTGTAGTTGCTGCAGAAGTGCGCAAACTTGCAGAGAAAAGTAAAACTGCAGCAGATGAAATTGAAAAATTATCAAAATCCAGTGTAAGCATTACAGAAGAGGCCAGCAAACTGATGATGAACTTAATTCCTGATATTGCAAAAACTTCGACACTTATTCAGGAGATTTCAGCATCAAGCAAGGAGCAAAAAATTGGTTCTAGCCAGATAAACGAAGCAATTCAACAATTGAATAGGGTCACTCAACAAAATGCTGCTGCTAGTGAAGAAATGACCGCAAGTGCATCTGTTTTGGAATCGGAAGCAAGAGAACTTAAAAAGCTTATCGGCTTCTTTTATATAGAAGTAGGCAGCACAAATCAGGATACTATCAACACTGATTTGGTATCAATCCCAAAAAATACTGATAACGACCAGGAAGATGTAGATGAATTTTAGTCATCCTGTTATTCAGGTGTATTAAGATTAATAATCTGCATAAAACGCTATCGCCCTTTAAACTTGAAATGCCTGTTATCAATAAAGATAGTTTTGAAATTCAATTGATATGTTGGCTTAAAACAAATCTGACACAATAAAAATTCAGTAAATAATATATGCACATTTTATACGTGAGTATGCAGGAACACTGGTTGAAACAATGGAAGCATCGAATCCTAATACACTAATAAAAAACGAGTTAATATATAATATCAAAAAACATTAATGATTTTGCATTATTCCTGAGGATAGAGAAATCTTATGAATTCAAAGTATATATAACTATTCTCAGGAAATTCACATATAAACAAGAAGCCCAATGTTGAGCAACTAACTTTGATCTGAGGCCCTAATTGTGATGAATTACATTTTCAAAAAGTTAAATCTCTTTACAAACTTTTAAAATGTAAAAAGAATCCTCCATAGTACATTTCGTGAACATCCACATATCCGAACAAAAGATCACTTAATCTGTTATTTATAGTAGTAAACAAAATTTGCACTCAACAATATACTGACAGCTCAATAACTGGAACAACAAATAGATAGGTAACAAGGGATTTACATTTTAATTGTTGTGATTTAAACAGTGATGTGATGGAGAAAAAGGATGCAAATAACAGGCGAACACTCCTCTTTTACAAAGTAGCAAGGATGTCAACATTCCTTCACTTACTAAGACAATTACAACTAATTCCTAATTAATCTCATTTAGTTCTTAGAATGCGGATTACTATATTTTCAAATCATAAACATTCATTTTCAGAAAGGGGGGAGCAATAGATAACTATAAACAATCAAAGAATTTCAGATAAAACTAACTGACGAAGCTATCGATGTACTTATATTTTAGTATGGAATACTTCAAAACTCAACGGAAATTATATCTAATGATTACTTAGATTTAATCTTTACTGAAATACGAAGTTCTTTTTTTAACATGGTTTATGTATTAGAAATTCGTCAGGAACATTGAAAGTTCAATTATTGCGATTAATGAGTGCAGAGTCAAGCAAGCTTGAACTATGCCGAGTAGAGCAATAATCATGATTAATTATTGTGATTAGTGAGCGTAGAGGTTTTTGTATGAGTTTACTAGACTTATATAAAAAATCAGTTACAAAAAACTTAAATAAAATATCATGAAACATAAATATTTAACCGGGATACTTTTTAGTTTATTTTTTTTAGTATCACAAGTTGCTTCGGTTGGAAATCCTAAAAAAGAATGTAATGTTATAAAAACAGATGAAAACGGTAATAAAATAGCACTGTGTGCCTGTGGAAAAAATGTTACAGTAAACGAGTCAACGCCAAAAGTAGTAGATGGTGACGAGGTGTATTATGTATGTACCACAAAGTGTAAAAATTATTTTGAAGAACATGCAGCAGAAGTTAAACCGGATCTGAAAATGAAAGTGAAAAAAGCCAAAGCTGCTGCCGGCACTTTAGGGAATGTATATAAAGTAGATGATAGTGGTAAACTTTTTGCCGTATGTGCATGCGATAAAGAATTGGTTGTTGATGCCAATACCATGCATGGTGATTACAAGGGAGAAACCTACTATATCTGTAATCAAAAATGTATGGATTATTTTGATGACCATAAAGCAGAAATGACAAAGTCAGCTAAAGCAAATGCCGATAAAAGAAGGTCTGAAAGTAAATAATTCTCTATGGGTAAGGAATCAAAAAGCTTAATACCATGACTAGTCCTATATAAATAAAAAGGCATATTGGACTAGTCATGTTAACTTCAATGTTGTAATCTGATTTTTACAACAGACAACCGTGATTTAAATGCTTCTACCAGAACTAAAATAACTAGCCTTAAATTACGCCTACCCTTCCTTCAGAGCCACTCTCTGTTTTCATTAATTCAAAGGTATAGGAAGGCTGAAGTCCGGGCTCTGTGCGATGCGACACATACAAAATAGCTGTTTTACTTTCATCTGCAATTTTCTGAATCAATTGAACCATTAAGGAGGCATGGTAATCATCCAGTCCGGTTGATGGCTCATCCAACACTAACAGGGGTGGATGCTTAATCATAGCACGGGCAATAAGCACCATCCTTTGATGTACCTGGGATAATCGGTAAAAACGATCCTCTTTATTATCTTCCAGATCCAGCAGTTTTAACCATTGCAATGCCAGATCGCGCTGCCGATCCGTAGGTTTCATAAACAAGCCCACACTATCAACTAATCCGGAAATCACCATTTGTTCCACCGTTTGACTGCTATGAAAATTCTCAGTCATCGCAGGCGTAAAATAACCTATCTTCTCTTTTATTTCCCAAACACTCTCCCCTGTTCCTTTTTTATTTCCAAACAAATAAATTTCCTGTCCATAGGCTTTTGGATTGTCTCCATAAATCATAGACAACAGCGTTGTTTTTCCTGAGCCGTTTGGTCCTTTCAAATGCCAGAACTCGCCTTTTTTAATCTGCCAGTTTATATTTTTAACAATGCACCGGTTCTCATAATGCACCGTTACATTCTTTAAATCAATCAATAATTCATCAACCTTTTTATATTCAGATAATGGCGGAGGTATTAAATCATTTAAAAATGCTTGTTCAGAATGAATATGCTGTTGGTTAAAATAATCAATTGAATATTGAGCAACTATTTCTTCCTTATTCACAACTAACACATCCGTGATAAAATTTAAAATATCACATTTACGTTTAAATATCTGAACGAGAGGGATATTTTGCGAAATGGTTTGCAATCGTTTCTTTAATACTTCAACCGAATCAACATCCAAACAATCAAAAGGATTGTCTAACACTAAGAAATCAGGATTCTGAATCACTAAATAATTCAGCAAACACTTTCTTTGCTCCCCACTACTATACGTTCTGATACTTCTTGTGGAATCACCTGATAAAACAAAACGATCATGTTTTAATTCATCATCAATCAATTGCTCTAATGTAATGGTAGAAAAAAGCAATCCTTTTTTCCCTTCCAATCCTTCAATTCCAACTGGCTTCCCACTTAGGAGCTGACTGATCCATTTCCCTTTCATGGATAGATTTTTTCCTTCTATTGCGTAATGTTTCAATTGAATGCGAGTTAATTTGATGCAAAAATAGCAAAAACTACAACTACTTATAAACACCCATTCATTTTCACACTCTGGATATGAAATATTGCAAAATAATACAATCACCCCTTGCTTTTTATTCAATATGATGATTTTTTTGATAATTTTGAACCTTCAACCATAAAGCAACTGATATGGATTATCTTGAAGGAGCAGTTTTTTTAAAGCATCTGATTAAAAGCACTAATTCCAAACTTTTAAAGCTTAACGACAATGGATTAATTGTAAAAAACAAAATGGTAATCCGTTCTGTCTTTGGTAAAGCCATAGAAGTAACCATGGACGAGTTCACAAATGAATTTGTAAAGAAAACACTGAGCGAATATGATTCAGAAGCATTTGTGATCACTGATTTTGTGACGATAGTTGACAAAGGCCAGGAACTTACCTACTTTTTATATAAAGGATATCATTCTATTTTTGATAAAGGCCTGGTATATTTTCAACTGGTAAATAAAGAAACCCTGGCTCCTATCGGAGATCTTCAATTTAGTAATCTTGAGGATAATATCTTCTATCCAATTAAAGTGCCCAACTATGAAGAGAGTTCCTGCAATGCCATTGAAACCGATGAAAACACTACGAAAAATCCATCTATCGCCTTTTTAATTGGCAATATGAACGAGGAACGACTGGTGTTTGATATTCAACGACTGATATTTGACACTGCCAATAATGTTCAAAAACACAAAAACCGACAATTTAAATTTTATCTTCAAATTTCTGTTTTTGGAAACAAACCCTCTGAAGACTTCTTGCAACAAATAGAATCCATCAATAAATCGGTAGAAAAACACATAAAACCTGAATATCCCAATTCTACTTTCATTTTTGATCTGGATAATGAATAATTTATCTGGTAATCATTAGATTATTTACTTCTATTTTCCCAATTTTGCCCATTCAATTATTTGTTTGACATATGGAAGAGGGAAAAATTATGAATTTGGAAGAACTCCATTTTCTGGGTATTAAAGTTGTATACAAAGATTTAGTAGATAAAGGATACGAAGTTTTAAATGTAAGAAAAGAGCTGAATATCAATCCACAAATATTGGCCAAGAAAGATGACCAGTTTCACATGGTTGTGGTAAAAACCGGATATTATCCTGAAATGGGTATTATTTTACCTGAAATTATTGAACAGGTTAAAGAACTTGGAGTTAAACACAAGGCATCTTGTTGGTATGCGAGCGTAGGCATAGCTAATGCAAATGGTGAAAATGAAGAAGACATGGCTAAACCAGAAGTTGGTGGTGAGTTTTATATCAATTACAAGGGAATAATTCCATTCCCTGAGATTAAGCCAACGGACAAGTCAACTGAAGAGAAATAATTAGTGATTTAGAAACTACTTTTTACCAATAATTAAGCTATTTATACAATCTATTATTCTTCATGCAAAAGTTTAAAGATTTACTTGAGTTCTTAAAAAAGAACAGATTGATCATATATGTTATTTTTGGCATGGCAATCATGCTTCAAATATGCAGCAAGGGGGCTGAAACACCTATAAAGAATCCATCACCGGTTACTGAAAATGTTCATCCATTAATACAAAATCCATCTGTTGATGTAAATAACCCAAATCTGGAAAACCAGAATCCGGGCACTGATCTACAATCGCTTTTGTTAATAGCCATTGTAGTTTTGGGATTTTTTGTGGCCAAAAGATATGGCTGGATTGAAAAATTATATCCTAAGGTTGTGATATTCAGGGTTTCATTTTATAAGGTGCGATTAAATGGAAAACTGGCTCTTAAAGTGGTGTTGATTAATCATACCAAAAGGGATATCACTTTTAACAATCCGTCCATTCAGTTTTTCAAGGGAAAAGACAAACGTGAATTTTCAATTAAAAACATCGGTGGACAAAACTATTTTCCGATAACACTTTTGCCTAACACAGGACATAAGTTTACTATAGACGCACAGAAATTCTATGATCAAGTGGAAGGGCTCAGTGAACATAGATCCATCAGAATGGTTATTTCTGCAACAGACGGAACTTCTTACAAAAGTATTAAATGGCCCATTGCATTAACCTATAAAAAACTTTAAAACAACATTTTTCATGAAGGAGTTTTTAAAAATACAATGGCAGAAATACAAAGCCCGAAAAACAAAAGCCGGTATTGTTATCGACTTTCTTTTTCTGGTTTTATTTATTGCAATGATTCATCCTACATCTCGAAAAACGATCAGCTCTTTTGTAATCAGATACACTTTAACTGCACCTGAGAAATCGGAAAGCGAATATCAGACTTCGGAAAAGGATTACGCCTGGAAATACAAAGATCTAAATGGCAACGAAAAATCATTTATGGATCTTAAAGGAAAGGTGATATTTTTAAATTTCTGGGCTACATGGTGTCCTCCATGTGTTGCTGAATTTCCTGCAATTCAAAGCCTTTACAACGACTACAGTGAGAAAATAGAATTTGTACTTATAAGTAACGAGGCGGATTCTGTTGTTACTCAATTTATAAAGGATAAGGAATACAGTATTCCTGTGTATTTGACAGTAAATGGACTACCACAAAGTTTCCATTCAGGTGCCTTTCCAACCACATATGTTATTTCAAAAAGTGGTAAAATTGTCTTTTCAAAAAAGGGGGCTGCCAATTGGAATGACGATAAAGTGAAAGAATTATTAGATAAATTAATTGAGAAATAGTGAAGATAGGAAATCTGGAATTAAGGGAGCACCCGCTACTACTGGCTCCAATGGAAGATGTAACTGATCCGTCGTTCAGATTACTTTGCAAAAAATATGGCGCTGATTTAATGTACACCGAGTTTGTTTCTGCTGATGCCTTGGTGCGCAGCATTGAAAAAACAGAGCGTAAACTTAAAATATTTGAGGAAGAAAGACCGGTTGGCATTCAATTATATGGTAAAGATGTGGAAGCCATGGTTGAAGCTGCTAAAATTGCAGAGGAGGTTAATCCGCAACTTATTGACATCAATTTTGGTTGCCCGGTGAAAAAGATTGCTACCAAAGGAGCAGGTTCCGGAATGCTGCGCGACATCCCTAAAATGATTGAGATAATCAGCAAAATTGTGCAGTCGGTAAAATTGCCGGTCACCGTAAAAACCAGACTGGGATGGGATGACGACTCTAAAATCATTGTAGAAGTAGCTGAAAAATTGCAAGATGCAGGCATCAAGGCACTTACCATCCATGGTCGTACACGTGCACAAATGTACAATGGAGAGGCAGACTGGACGCTTATTGGCCAGGTAAAAAACAATCAGCGAATGCACATTCCCATCATCGGTAATGGAGATATATCCAATCCGGTAAAAGCAAAAACTTATCTGGATAGATATGGAGTGGATGCATTAATGATTGGCAGATCTACCATAGGTCGCCCCTGGATTTTTAATGAGATACGTCATTATTTAGACACTGGAGAACTTCTTGAATTACCTATGATTCCGCAACATGTTGAAATGATTCGGGAGCATCTTGAAAATAGCATTGAATGGCTGGGAGAACGAAGAGGCATCCTTCACATGCGCAGACACCTTGCCATTACCTTCAGAGGATTAAGAAATTTTCGCGATTTAAAAATTAAGATGTTACGAGCCAACACTGCTGACGAAGTTCACGAATGTTTAAATCTGATTAAAGAAACATATGCCGATTGCACTTCAATTGTAGAACCAACAGATTAAATAAACATGAGCAGTATTCTAACTCATATTTACCAGTCGCCTGTTGGAGATTTAATTATTGGATCTTATCATGATGAATTGTGCTTATGCGATTGGTTATATCGAAACATGAGAGGAGCAATTGACAAGAGGATAAAATCTGGCCTGAATGCAGAATACAGCTCCGCAATAACACCTGTCATTGAAAATACCGTCATCCAGTTGGAGGAATACTTTTGTGGCAATCGAGAAGTATTTGATATTCCAATAATAATGATTGGAACGCCTTTTCAGCAACAAGTATGGAAACAACTACAACAAATAAAATACGGTGAAACAAAAACCTATCTCCGGCTATCTAACGAGTTGAAGAATGAAAAAGCAATACGAGCAGTAGCATCGGCAAACGGGGCAAATGCAATTTCCATAATCATACCTTGTCATAGAATTATCGGTTCCGATGGTAAGCTTATTGGTTATGCAGGTGGTTTATCTGCTAAAAAGAAACTATTACAAATGGAAGGTGCAGGTGGATCAGGGGAACAACTCAGTTTATTTTAATCCGTATTTTTAACGAAATTTATATATTAACCTACCCAATACATAAACATATCATCGTGCAGATTATATGCCAGTAGTTATTTGATGTATTTCTTTAAAAGTGGAAAGCTTGATTCCAGATTATTAAACTAGTTAGTCAACACTTACAACAGTTCTTAGGTTCAGAAGAATACCTTCTATTTCTTGCTCCGAATAATCTAAATTGAGGTTCCTCATGGCTTGTTCTAATGTTGAACAATAGCTATAATTGATGTTACTCTTCTTTAACTTTTGTTGATATAAATGACTTCCAGCAGTTGCCAACGGAGAAGAAACCAAAAATACATTGGTATACCTATTCTGCAATACTTCTTCCCTTAATCTAACCATATCTTCAAGTCTTCGATTTAAGCGATTAGGATTAATCCCTCTAAGATCTGTTAAAATTTTTTCTATGGAATTGAAAAATATTTCAGCAACCAGCTGATGGATACATTTAGAATAGTAATCGAATGTGATTTCACCTTTCAATTGGCACACTAACAATTTACTTTCTTTTATATATTGGTAAGATATTTTCATTATGCATCCTAAAATTGTTCATAATCTATTCAAGCTCATCAAAATACTTACCTACAATAACTCTAACCGGATACCAGGCTGCCAGAAAACCAATCAACACAACAGTAACAAATGTATATAGAACATCAGAAAGTTGTAAACCTACAGGATAGGCATCCACCACAAAGTTCGAAGCATCAGAAAACCGGATAAACCCAAAATATTGCTGAGCAAGAATTAACAATGTTCCTAATAAAAGGCCTATAAAAACTCCAATTAAGGAAATCAACCATCCTTCAAGTAGAAAAACACGGATAACCATCCTTTTATTTGCACCAATGCTTTTCAGAATTTTAATACCGCCTTTTTTGTCGAAAATAAGCATCGACATAGTACCTATCAGATTAAATGTGGCAATAATCAACACAAAACACAAAATCAAATAAGCAATAATCTTTTCAACACTCATCATTTTATAGAAGGACGCATGTTGCTGGTGACGATTTTCCACCTTAAATCCAGCTCCTAATATTTCTTCAATAGCACTTTGTATATTTGAGGCTGATTGTTCTTTATCAATATCAACATAGAGTGAGGTCACTTCAGAATCTTCATACTGAAATAATGTTCTACATAAATCCAGATCAATAACCAGGTACTTGGAATCATAATCTCTTTGCTTCACCAGAAAAACACCTTTCGGATGCACATAATGCGAATTAAAGGCTTCATAGGGCCGCATCAAATTAATTTTTTTATTTCTCTGCGGTACATTGATAACCAATGGAGTCAGAAAGGTAACACGAATATTCAATTGAGCTGCAAGCTCATAACCTATCACCCCTCCATATCCATGGTCATCTTTCATATTGTATTTGCCTTCAATAATAATTGAATCGAGACCACTTACTTTGTTGAAAATAGAATCTACTCCTAAAATAACAGCGGTTGTCTGGCGTTTGTCATATTTTAAATGCGCATTATCCTCCACAACAGAAGAAATATACTTTACCCCTTCTATCTGCTTTATTTCCTGCATTTGTATGGTATCTACTGAATAATATTTACCTTGAGCAGCAACAATCTTCAAATCCGGATCAAAGGATCCATATAAGTCCCCGATTAAACCGTGCAAACCATTAAAAACCGACAAAATAGAAAGCAAGGCCAAAGCCCCCACTGCAACCCCAATTATGGATATAGTAGAGATAACATTGATAATTCCTTTGGATTTTTTCCCAAACAGAAACTTTAATGCTATTTGAAAGATCAGCTTCATAAAATTTATCAACCGGGAATTAATTGACACCCATATTATTTACCGTTTATTTAAATGCCTTCACAATAAGACCAGTACCCGTTTTATGCTTTGTAGCAACATCAATGGCGTTTAAAACAAATGTAAATGGGAAAGTGATCAAATAATAAAATGGTAATAAAACGAAGAATACTTTTGAAAAGTTTAGCATCACAATTGGAAACTTCATCGATAATTTCCATGAAATTTTACCAGGCAATCCATAACTATATCTGGCATCCACATCCTTAAATCCGGCTTTCTTAAGTTTCTGAATAATTTCCTGAAGATTGTAACCATCCCGAACATGCTCGTCAATAAATCCGGTTACTCCATCCTCATGTTCAAACTCATGATGATGTGCATCTGAACCTCCCTGATCACTTGGGGTAGATATTAAAAGCATTCCTCCATTATTCATGGCCTGATAAATGTTTCTAAAAACGCCCTCGTCGTCTTCAATGTGCTCCATCACGTCAACCGAAACTACCAGATCATACACATTTTCCTGTTCTAAATTGGTTAGGTCAGCATATTCAAATTTCACTTTATCCTGACGCTTCAGCTTGGTAAAAAACTGATTACAATCTGCTATTTGTTCTGTCTTTACATCAACACCGGTAATATTCCAGTCTTTATGATGAGACGATAAATAATATACATACTGACCAAAACCAGAACCTGCGTCTAAAACATTTATATCATGCCCAACCTTATTGGACCAACCTCTGATCTCCTTGCGGATAAACCACGATCGCAATAGCAACAAATCCAACAACTTATAAAATAATATCCTTAATGTGGGTGATTGATTAAAAAACTTACCTAAACTTCTTTTAATAGGATCGTATTGCATGATTATTCTTTTAACAAACGGTCAATATTATCGATATAATCCAATGAATCGTCAACATAAAAATGTAACTCAGGAACAACTCGTAATTGCTTCCCAACTCTTAAACCTAGATGTCTACGCACCAAAGCATTATGATCTTTAATCTCTTTAAATATCTCATCTCTTTTGCCTGTCGGGAAAATACTAATGTACACTTTTGCCAGCCCCAGGTCGGGAGAAATTCTTACTTTTGAAACAGAAACCATAGCTCCTAATGTAAGCTGCCTGGCTTCCTTAATAAATATCTCACTAATTTCTTTTTCCAATAATCTGGAAACTTTTTTTTGTCTGGTGGATTCCATTCCTTCCATATATTCAACAGCTTCAAATATTTATACTAACTTATTTCTAATTGCTTTTGTACTAAAATGAATTTTTACAAGCAAAACAGTACATACATAAGTACAATATGTACAATCCTGTGTTCGCTTTTATTTTTTTGAATTCAGTTTATTGCTCTCTTATTCATTAAAATATAAAGTAACTACCAAGCAATTATTTAACAACCCACGAAATTAATCTTTTTAACTTTAATATGGGCATTGATTTTATTTTTTACACTTTATCGTTTGAATTAGTCCCCAATTGTTTGCTATATATAGTAATAAGATTTTTTAGCTCATGCTATAAACAAGCGTAACACCATTCGGTTTTATACCCCCTCTAAAAACAATACTTAATGCATTTATACTGGTCAACTATAAACTTGAAGTAAATTAAGGTACCGGATCATGCCCATGTCCTCCCCATGGGTTGCAGCTCAGTATTCTTTTAATGGCCAGATATAATCCTTTAATTGGTCCGTGCTTTTTCAAAGCCTCTATGGCATAAGATGAGCATGATGGAGTATACCTGCATGAGGCTCCAATAATAGGCGAGATGGTATATTGATATATCTTAATGGGAATAATCAGTAAGAATATCAAAAAGCTTTTAATGATATGTAATATTTTTTTAAAGATTTTCATTCATCCTTTGTATTCTGATGAAGATGCTGCGTTAACTTTTTCAATGCCTTTACCATACCTTTTTCAATGACAGAATAAGATAATTGTTCTGATGCAATATAAACCATAGCAAATGCAATTTGTTTTTTTGACTGAAGCACATCTTGAATAAACATTTCCCGATTTAAACGGTAAGCTTCTCTGCATCTTCTTTTTAAAAGATTTCTATGTACGGCTCTTTTAAATCGTTTTTTTGAAACACTGATCAATATTTTCGATGGTAAATTCTCTTCTAACTCTGTCTCGAGATAAATGATTCGAAATGGATAACATGTAAAAGATTGTCCTTTTGTAAATAAATCTTCAATAATATGGTGACTACATAAACGATCCGATTTAGGAAAAGAGAAATTTGATTGTGTCATCATGTAAACCTTATGATCAAGTATTCAATAAACCAAAGACGAGTGATGTATTGAGAAATATACAGATCTAACCTCAACTGTCAGGTATGTATAGTCTGCAAATGATTAATAACGACTTTAGTTAAAAGAAATATGTATTATTCGGGTTAAGTATAAATTACTTAAATATAAACAGCTAAAAAAAGGGCATTTTACAATGCCCTTTTCAAATATTGTTAAAGCTTGTGTTATTTGTTTGCCTTATTATGCTTTTTAATATACTGCTCTAAAGCCATAGTCATTGATGGAGCCTGAGGCATTGGAGCTTGTATATCTAATCTATACCCTGCTTCTTTTACAGCTTTTGCTGTAGCAGGTCCGAATGAAGCAATTTTAGTTTCTTTCTGATCCCATCCTGGGAAATTTTGCAACAAACTAACAATTCCTGAAGGACTAAAAAACACTAAAATATCGTAATCAATATCCTTAAGGTCACTTAAATCACTACTAATGGTTCTGTATAGAATAGCTTTGGAATAGTCAATTTTATTTTTGTCCAATAAATCAGGAATCTCCTGCTTATGAATATCAGACAAAGGAACCAGGTATTTTTCGTCTTTATGCTTTTTAATTACCTCAACCAAATCAGGGAATTTTCCTGTTGAATGAAAAATCTTTCTTTTCCTATAAACAATATATTTTTGCAAATAATAGGCCGTTGCTTCGGATATACAAAAGTACTTCATAGTATCAGGTACGGTAACCCTCATCTCTTCTGCAACTCTAAAATAGTTATCGATTGCAGTTCTACTTGTAAAAATTACAGCAGTATGATCCAAAAGGTTAACCTTTTGTGCACGAAATTCTTTAGTAGGAACACTTTCAACCTGAATAAAAGGTCGGAAATCAATTTTTACATTATTTTTCTCTGCCAACTCAAAATAGGGAGACTTCTCTGTTTGCGGCTTCGGTTGAGAAACCAGTATTCTTTTTATCTTCAAAACGATACCTGTTTTAATTTCATTGATCGTATTGCCTAATTAATT
>JBNKGY010000009.1:0-38099 GCA_050290065.1 Marinilabiliaceae bacterium | reverse complement strand
CTTTCGCAAACATTCCTTGAAACTCAATATTTATAAGCGATTTGAGCCATTAATTTTATATCGAACTCAGGTTAATAAATACTTTTCGATGGTATCCTTTCAAGAATAATTGCAGACCGAGCAGGTAAATATAACTTTAATTGAAAGTGATTTTTATCAAATGGCATTTGTTCTGGAAAATACAGATAGCTCTCATCGATATTTCCAAAACCACCAAATTCTGTACTGTCAGTATTCAAACGGATTTTGAATTTACCAGGTTCAGCACTTATTCCATAGTCAGTATATGAGTTTGTTGGAGAAAAATTAAATACAATATAATAGTTACCCCTTTTAAAGCACATAACCTGATCAGCTTCGTTGATAGCTAATACATAACATATTTCATTATTAGCTAAATATCCTTTTTTAGCCAAATCAACCATGGCCTTATCAAATTTCTTCATGTATTTGAATTTCAATTCGTCATGATCCATAAGGCTCCATTGTCTTCTGGCAAATTTATAAGACCATCCATTTCCTTCTCTTGGAAAGTCAATCCATTCAGGATGTCCAAATTCATTGCCCATAAAATTCAGATAACCTCCATATGAAGTTGATATAGTTGCCAGCCTAATCATTTTATGCAAGGCAATTCCCCGGTCAATAATCAGGTTTTCAGATTTTATATCCATTTTGTCATACATCTCTTTGTCAACCAACCTGAATATTATTGTTTTATCTCCAACAAGAGCCTGATCATGAGATTCTGCATAGGAAACCACTTTCTCTCCCGGGCGATGTTGAGTAAGCTCATGAAATATTTGACCTACATTCCAATCTTCGTCATTTTTCTCTTTAATCATTTTAATCCAAAAATCAGGGACGCCCATAGATAAACGATAATCAAATCCGATACCTCCATTATCAATAGTTTCGGATAAACCGGGATAACCGCTCATGTCTTCTGCAATAGTAATTGCATTGGGATTAATCTGATGTATTAATTGATTAGCTAATGTTAGGTAAGTAAGTGCATCTATATCTTCAGTTTCATTAAAATAATCTGAATACGATGAAAAACTATATTCAAGCCCATGATGTAGATACAGCATGCTTGTTACTCCGTCAAACCTATATCCATCAAAATGAAATTCTTCAATCCAATATTTACAATTGGCGAGTAAAAACTGTAATACTTCAAATTTTCCATAATTAAAGCATTTACTGTCCCATGCTGGGTGTTCTCCTTTGCCACCGTCATGAAAATACTGATAAACAGTCCCATCAAAGCGGCCCAGTCCTTCAACTTCGTTTTTCACTGCATGAGAGTGAACGATATCCATAATCACAGAAATGCCATTCTTATGTGCCTCGTTAATTAAGTCTTTTAATTCTTCAGGTGTGCCAAAACGGGATGAAACTGCAAAGAAATTGGAAACATGATAACCAAAACTACCATAATAAGGATGCTCCTGAATGGCCATTAATTGGATCGTATTATAACCGCCATTAATGATATGAGGCAGCACTTCATTTTTAAATTCAGTATATGAATTTACCTTTTGATCTTCAGAAGACATGCCAATATGCGCCTCGTATATTAAAAGAGGATCAGTTTGGGGTTTAAAATCTTGGTCCTGCCATGTAAATTTATCCTGAGGTTGCCAGATCTGGGCACTAAATATTTTTGTATTTTCATCCTGAACAACTCTGTTGATGTAGCTCGGTAACCTTAATCCATCTCCGCCTTCCCAAAAAACATGAAATTTAAACAAATCACCATGTTTCAAAATTTCTTTTGAAATGTTAATCTCCCAATTACCATTGTCTATTTTATTTAATCGATGATCGTTATTTATGGTCCAGTTATTAAAATCGCCTATTAAAAATATCTCTGTAGCATTAGGTGCCCATTCTCTTATTTGAAAGGAGTTTCCAAGGTCTGTAAGTCCATAATATTTGTAGGAGTCAGACATCTGATCTATATCACCAAATATATTTTTAAGCTTATCTTGTGTTTCCTGGTATTGAGATATCCTTTTATTGATTTTATCTTCAAAAGGTTGTAGCCATGGATCGTTTTTTACAAATACAGGTGTTTCCATATTATTAGGATGGGTTTCATGTTTAACAATAAAATGAATTGATGAATAATTGAAGGCTTCTGCTTGAATAGTTTTATAATCATAAATCTTAATAATTATAATATCAGGACTTTAATGTTTCAATTATAGCAATTTATTAATGGCTTATATTTATTCCAAAATACATAAAGTCCTTAAGCAATACACATTCTGTTTTGGATATTGATGATCTCATATTTAATTTACAAAATGTAGTATGACATGTAAATATTTCGGAATTGCATTATTATACTAATATACTAACTGCAATTTGAATAGAATCATAATTTATGAAAAATTGATGGAGAATTAAAGATTAAAATTGTTTTGAGAATTGTAACTTTGTCAGTGTTTACTGAAAAAATTGCAGTCTTTTTAATTTTATACTGTTTGAAAATCTTTTCAGCTAGTTAGTTAAGTGTGGTTATTAAGAATGTAGAGGTATTATTGAGGTAAAATGAAATTATGGAATTACAAAGAATAAAACAACGTTTTGGAATAATCGGAAATTCATTTGGATTAAACAGGGCCATAGATGTTGCTGTTCAAGTGGCTCCAACAGATTTATCAGTATTAATTACAGGAGAAAGTGGTACTGGTAAAGAAGTCTTTCCAAAAATAATACACCAATTTAGCACAAGGAAACACGGAGCCTATATCGCGGTAAACTGTGGTGCTATTCCAGAGGGAACAATCGATTCAGAGTTGTTTGGTCATAAAAAAGGATCTTTTACAGGAGCACTGTCAGATAGAAAAGGTTACTTTGAAGAAGCCGATGGAGGTACTATTTTTTTAGATGAAATAGGAGAATTGCCTTTGGCTACCCAGGTAAGATTATTAAGGGTACTTGAAGCTGGGGAATTTATAAAAGTTGGTTCTTCAGAGGTGTTTAAGACCAATGTTCGTGTGGTTGCAGCCACCAACGTTAAAATGGCTAAGGCGATTCAAGAGGGCAAATTTAGAGAAGATTTGTTCTATCGATTAAATAGCGTACCTATTACAATTCCTCCACTTAGAGAAAGAACGGAAGATATATATTTATTATTTCGTAAGTTTGCCAACGATTTTTCGGAGAAATACAGGATGCCAGCCATTAAATTGCAACCGGATGCTGTTGATATTTTAACACGTTACAGGTGGCCAGGAAATATTCGTCAGCTAAAGAATATTACGGAACAAATATCTGTTATTGAGGGAGAACGTGATTTGTCAGCTTCGGTTCTTCAAAACTATATACCTTATAATGCCGGAGATAATCTACCTGCCATTATGGAGGGTAAGTCTTCTTCAGAGAACTCTTTTTCAAATGAAAGGGAAATCTTGTATAAAGTACTTTTCGATATGAAAAAGGATATGGGGGATTTAAAGAAACTGGTTCTGGAAATGATTCAGCACGATGGCGCCATTAATGTTAAAGGTGAGCATGCACAGATCATTAAAAAATTATATAATAATGATGTGGAATTAGTTGATGATGAAGATTCTGTTTCTTCTCCGGTTATCATCAATAAACAATCACGAAGTGATATTAATCATGATAGCATCGAGGATACAGAAGAGTTTGTTGAGGAATCGCTATCACTGGAGGATAAGGAAATAGAATTAATAAAGAAAGCATTAGATAAGTATAATGGCAAAAGAAAATATGCAGCCAAAGAATTGGGTATATCAGAACGTACCTTGTACCGGAAAATAAAAGAATATAACATCTCAAATTAACAAAACAAAACAAAGCATAAACATAAAGAGTATTGATCAGATAGAAAATTGTATAAAAGCTTATCATTCTATTAAAAATTAAGGATGGTAAAAGCATTACATCTTTAAATATTAATTTATATCAAACTCTTGCTAATTAATTATTCATGAAGCAATTATTTATTGTTGCCATATTATCCATTTATTTGGTTTCCTGTTCAATCAGGTTTACTTTAAAAGGATCCTCGGTACCTGACAATTTAGAAACCTTTACCGTTGAGTATTTCGAGAATCGAGCACCATTGATTAATCCAACTTTAAGTCAGAATTTTACTGAATCGTTAAAGGATAGGATTACAAATGAATCGCGCCTTAGTTTGTTGGAAAGAAATGGAGATATCAGTTTTTCAGGTGAGATAAATGGGTATAGTATTCGTCCGATGGCGATTCAGGCAGATGCTGTTTCTGCAGAAACGCGACTGACAGTATCTGTTAAAGTGAGGTATAGAAATTTTAAAAATCCAAAAGATAATTGGGAATCGACATTTAGTGCTTATGAAGATTTTCCGAGTGAGCAGAATATTAATGATGTGGAAAGTGAATTAACGGAGTTGATTATTGACCAAATCACTGAGGATATTTTTAATAAAGCGTTTTCGGATTGGTAATGAATAGAGATGAGTTTATTGACATATTAAAGAATCCGAATCAAGTTTCGGAGCAAACAATTATTCAGTTAAAAGAAATTCTTGACGAATATCCCTTTTTTCAGGCTGGCAGGATGCTGCTTTTGAAAAATATGCATAAACTTAATCATATCAGATATAATAGTGAACTGAAGCACTCAGCTGCCTATATTCCTGATAGAAGTAAGCTGTTTTTTTTAATCAATGAACTGGGAGTAACAGATAACCAGGTTGAAGAAGCAGCAGTGGAGGTTTCAGTTGATGAATCTGAGGAGGTTGAAAATAGTGCTGTTGAAAATACTTCAGTAGAAGAAAATAAGCCGGAGGGTCAATCAGATACTCAGCAGGCATCTGAAATTGAAGAAAAGCAAGAGGAGAATAAAACTGATAAGCCATCAATTACAGCCACTGAAAATTACTTAAACGCTTCAGATGTATATTCAGGTGATGATGGAAATGTTTATAATTTCTCATTTTCAGGTAAGGATAAACCCAAACGCAAAAAGCGTGATGAGGAATTAGATGATATTGTATTTCCCTCAGCAGATTTATTAGATTATGAAACCACTACCTCTGCAGGATATAAACTGCCAAAACTGGAAGAAGTTGAAAATGTTGATCCCAATGAGAATAAAACATTTTCAGACTGGTTACATGTAATGAGGTATACTGCAGCCGAAGAAAAGCAAGAAAAGCCTGAGGGAAATAAGAAAGGCATGGATTTAATCAATAACTTTTTAAACGCACAGCCTAGAATAATTCCTTCTACTTCAAATCCTACTAAATCAGTTGATTTATCAGAGGATAAGTCAGAATCGCAGGAAGATATTTTATCCGAAACACTGGCTGAAATTTACATCAAACAAGGGCATAAATCCAAGGCTATTTCAATTTTCAAAAAATTGCGCTTGAAATATCCTGAAAAAAATGTTTACTTTGCACAGCGAATTAGCGACTTGAAAGAAAATTAATAAATTATAAAAAAGAAATTATGTATTCAGTTGTTTCTGTACTGGTAATTATTGTAAGTATCCTTTTAATACTTATTGTTTTGGTTCAGGATTCAAAAGGAGGTGGATTGGCATCTAATTTTTCTTCTTCGAATCAAATAATGGGTGTAAGAAAAACAACCGATTTTCTGGGTAAAGCTACATGGTATTTAGCCGGAGGGTTATTAGTATTATCATTAGTTGCAGTAATGGTTCTTGAAAGACCAGGAGTTGAAAGTGGCTCAGAACTTGACCAGAAATTAGATCAAATAGCACAACCTCAAACAAGTACTCCAATGTTTCCAACTGCTCCGGCAGATGATGAACAAGGAGCTGAGCAAGATGCTTCTACAACAGGTGAGCAATAGCAGACAATAAAGCTCATTAAAAATATAGGGTGTCAGTATGTCATAATACTGGCACTTTTTTTATGCCCAAAAGTAAGTGGTTGACATTTAGGCGAAATAGAGCGACATTTGAACTGGTGTTTATTTTTATTGATAATCTTGAAATGGTTGAGGGGTGTCATAAAAGTGAAATTATGACAGTATTTCAGCACTAAAAGATTCAATTGTTACTATGGCACAGTTTATGACAAAGCAATACGGAAATTAAAAAATGTTTAACTTTTAAACGAATAAAAATATGTCACAATTAAAAGGAAAGATTCTTGCCGGAAAGATCTTAGTAAAGCCTCAGGCTGCTGAAACAAAAACTGCTAGTGGAATCATTATTCCTGACTCGGCTAAAGAAAAACCACTTCAAGGAGAAGTTGTATTGGTTGGAGCCGAAAAAAAAGATGAGAAAATGGAAATTGCTGTTGGAGATGTTGTATTGTATGGTAAATATGCCGGAACAGAATTAAACATTGAAGGCGTAGATTATCTACTAATATCTCAGTCAGACGTATTGTACATTAACTAATTCATAAACGATTAAGCTTAAAAATAACAGAAATGGCTAAAGAAATAAAATTCGATATTGAAGCTCGTGATTTACTTAAAAAAGGTATTGACGAGTTAGCTAATGCAGTTAAAGTAACCCTTGGACCAAAAGGTAGAAACGTAATCATAGATAAAAAATTTGGAGCACCAGCTATTACTAAAGATGGTGTTTCAGTTGCCAAAGAAATTGAGTTAAAAGATCCTTATGCAAATATGGGTGCTCAAATGGTTAAAGAGGTAGCTTCAAAAACTGCTGATAATGCAGGTGATGGTACTACTACTGCTACTGTTTTAGCTCAATCAATTGTTAGTGTTGGTTTAAAAAATGTAACAGCGGGTGCAAACCCAATGGAGCTTAAAGCTGGTATCGACAAAGCTGTTAAAGCCGTTAAAGAAAGTATTGCTGCACAATCACAAGAAATCGGTGATCACACTGAGAAAATTGAGCAGGTAGCTAAAATTTCTGCAAATAATGATGCTGAAATCGGTCGTTTGATTGCTGAGGCAATGGAGAAGGTTGGCCAGGAAGGTGTTATCACTGTTGAGGAAGCAAAAGGTATCGAAACTACTGTTGAAGTTGTTGAAGGTATGCAATTCGACAGAGGATATATTTCTCCTTACTTTGTTACCAATACTGAAAAGATGGCAACAGAGATGGATAATCCATATATCTTGATTCACGATAAAAAAATATCAACAATGAAGGACTTACTTCCTGTATTGGAAGCAACTGCTCAATCAGGTCGCCCTTTGTTGATTATTGCTGAAGATGTAGATGGTGAGGCATTGGCAACATTAGTGGTAAACCGTTTACGTGGTTCGTTAAAGGTAGCTGCTGTTAAAGCTCCTGGTTTTGGTGACAGAAGAAAAGAAATGCTTCAGGATATTGCGGTACTTACAAATGGTACTTTAATTACAGAAGAGGTTGGTCTTAGCCTAGAGCAAGCAACATTAGAAATGCTAGGTGAAGCAGAAAAGGTATCTATCGATAAAGAAAATACAACTATTGTTAATGGTGCTGGTTCTAAAGAAGTGATTGATGCAAGAACAGAGCAAATTAAGTCTCAGATTGCCAATACAACTTCTGATTACGATAAAGAAAAGTTACAAGAGCGCTTAGCTAAATTAGCAGGAGGTGTTGCTGTATTGTACGTAGGTGCTGCTTCTGAAATGGAAATGAAGGAGAAGAAAGATCGTGTTGACGATGCATTAAGCGCTACTCGTGCAGCTGTTGAGGAAGGAATTGTTCCTGGAGGTGGTGTTGCCTTAATTCGTGCTATTGAAGTGCTTGACGGAATCAAAGGGGATACTGATGATGAAAATACAGGTATAGAGATTGTAAAAAGAGCTATTGAAGAGCCATTGCGTCAGATCGTAGCAAATGCTGGCAAAGAAGGTGCTGTGATTGTACAAAAAGTAAAAGAAGGTAAAGACGATTATGGTTACAATGCCAGAGTTGATGAGTACCAAAACTTTTATGCATCAGGTGTAATTGATCCTGCAAAAGTGACTCGTATCGCTCTTGAAAATGCAGCTTCAATTGCCGGTATGTTCTTAACAACAGAGTGTGTAATTGTTGAAGAGCAAGAGGATGAGCCTGCTGCACCACCAATGGGTGGAATGGGCGGAGGAATGCCTGGGATGATGTAATATACATCCATATATAAATAAATCGTAAGATTTTATTCAAGCCGGTACATCATGAATGTATCGGCTTTTTTTATTCAATTTGCATGTAGATTAATTATTCAGTAGTTTAATTATACCCATTTCACTATGAGATTGTCGTTAAATAATTTTAGAGATATTAAGTTTATTAAAGACGCAAATTATTGCTTTACTCGGCATATCCATAGTTACGACGATATTTTGTAACGCAGTATACATTGAATAGAATGAAATTATAGCGCTAATATCATTGGGATTAAACTCAGATACTAATGTTTTTATATTTTTTTGGTCATTAAACCATTTAGGTATTCTTTTGTTAATTATGAAATCTATGAGGTATGGCACTATGAATTTATCTACATTTTTTTAAATTTGTTAGTGTCGATTTATTACAAACAAAATAACAAACTGTCATGAAATTTGAATTACCTACATTACCCTATGCAGCAAATGCATTAGAACCAGTTATCTCAGAAAAGACAATTGGGTTTCATTATGGTAAGCATCATCAGGCTTATGTGAACAACTTAAATAACCTTGTTGAAGGAACCGAATTTGCTGATGCCGATTTGGAAACTATCATTAAAAAGTCGCAAGGTGGTATTTTTAATAATGCAGCTCAGGTATGGAATCATACCTTCTATTTTACATCTTTTTCTCCTGAGGGAGGAGGTGATCCAATAGGTTCTTTAGCCGTAGCTATTGATAAAGAATTCGGAAGCTTTGACGCTTTTAAAGAAGCTTTTGGTAAAGCTGCAGCAACATTATTTGGTTCTGGTTGGGCATGGTTAGTAAAAGATGCTGATGGAAAATTAAAGATAGTTCAGACAAGTAATGCCGCAAATCCAATGACAGATGGTTTAACACCGATCTTAACCTGTGATGTTTGGGAGCATGCATATTACCTGGATTATCAAAACAAACGACCAGATTATATTGCTAGTTTTTGGAAGATTGTTGACTGGAAAATAGTCGGATCGCGATACTAATATTTTATTAATTCCCTTATTATGCTAAAAGATCTAATATTAAAAAACCGAAGTTACCGTCGATTCTATCAGGATAAACCAATCCATACTGATGAATTAATTGAGTTGGTTGACCTGGCTCGTCTTTCACCTTCGGCGCGTAATGCCCAACCACTTAAATACATTCTTTCGAATACTCCGGAAATGAATAGTGTTATTTTTAAGCATTTATCATGGGCTGGATATTTAACAGATTGGTCAGGACCAGGAGAAGGTGAAAGACCAGCAGCTTATATTATCATGATAAATGATACCTCCATTTCGTCTAACTTTTTTTGTGATAACGGAATTGCATCTCAAAGTATCATGCTAGGGGCTGTGGAAAAAGGTTATGGTGGTTGTATTATTGGATCTGTTGAAAGATTACAACTTCAAAGAGAATTGAATATTCCATCAAAATATAAAGTAGTACAAGTGATTGCTTTAGGAGTACCCAAAGAAGAAGTAGTAATTGAAGAGTTGAATAAGGATCATAAATATTGGAGAGACTTAAAAGAAGTACATCATGTACCCAAAAGAAACCTTTCTGATATTATTGTGAAATTATAAAAGTATTTGTTTTTAAGGACTTGAAGCCTAACCTAAATCATCGTATATTTAGGTTAGGCTATTTTTTTATATGGCTTAATATAAAAAATTAAAGTATGAAAAATCGACTTATCTTATCCTTTTTAATATTGTTTTTAAGTGTTGGCATATATGCCCAATTTGATAGGGATTCATTGTTATTTAGAGGTGTTGTTATGGAAGGAGATAGTTTATTTGTACTTCCATATGCCAAATATATTGTTAACAATGATCAAGGCTATATGACCAACGATAAGGGACAATTTTCATTTTGGGCTCAAAATGGGGATGTAGTGCGATTTTCATATGTTGGATTTAAATCACTTTATGTGCAGATAAATGATTCATTAGCCAATAGGAATTTTTTGATGGGAGTTTTTTTAAGCAAGGATACCATTGAACTTTCAGAAGTTGTTATTCTGCCACAAATAACCAATCCCAATGCTGCAGCCCGTAATATGCCATTATTGAGTACTCTGGAAGAAACGGTTGGGCAGCACAATGTTGATATGTCAACTTATCAAGCAAAAACACAACCTGTAACAGAATGGGATGCGGAAATGAATCAAAAAAACTTTATACAGGCCAGATCCAATGATGTGGCATACCGAAGTCAAATTCAACCGACTCAAATGATTGGAATTAGTAATGTATCTGTGCAACAGGCACTCACTCGTGCGAAAATTGAAAAGCTTAAAAAGCCCAAAAAAGTGTTTATTTCTCAGGCCGAGTGGGAATTCTTAATTGCATCTTATCAGGAAAAAATTAATTCCAGAATGCTGAGAAATTTAGAATAACCCAGTGATGAATAAAAGATTCTTAGAATTCATTCTAATAACGAACCTACGAATGCTATATTTCCCTTAATATATCATTCATTAGATTTTTGATTAAAATTTATCACCATTTCTGTGTTAATGTTTTTAACACATAAATGGCTTTGTTTACAACAATAAATGATTTTTCATAAAGTCTATTTAGTGTTCATCTATAAAGTCCAACTACTTCGTTGTTTCTCAAAATCCAAATCCACATATACACTAGTATACAGCGGTTTGAATTTTTCACACGCCTTGTATTTAAACTTTATAGTCCAAACACCTGACTTTATGGACAGGCACTATTTAGTGTCTCTAAGAAAATGAAGGAATTTCTAATATGTTTTACATAAAATAGCGACATATTTTTCACTTGGCTCATCTTTCATTCTCTTCATTAGATAAGATTGAGTCTATTTATAACAGATCTGTTGCTTTAAAAATGATATTGCGCACCTGCTCCTATCGTAAAAAAATGAATCTTCCAACGGTATATTTAGCTTCTCCCACCAAATGAAGTTTGTCGGATAATTTATAACGACCACCTGCACCAATTTTGACACCCACTTCACTTCCACAAATGTTTGAGTTGCCAAATAGTTCACCAAATTCCGAAGCTAGAGCTTCCATTAAACCTGGCAATACCAAAAGGCAAACAGCTACATACAAGCGCAATGGAACAGTTTCTCTGATAGTTGCACTTGCAGTACATACAGGAGAAGTCACTGCCAAAACAATAATATCGAATACCTATATAATTTTGATTATATGAGATAAACCCAATATTTTATGTTGAACTCGGTTAATATACATTACAGAAATTGATTGATGGCGAAATAAGCTACAGTAATCATACCTCACCAACGAAATGGATTTATTTGACTAGTTTATTAATAATCAGATTATTCAGTTTAAATAATTTGGGGTTCCAGTATAATCATAAGTGTAATGTGTAATATATTATAGAAAATAATATGAAAAACTAAAACAATATAATATTTTATCCGTACTGTACATAACATATTAAAAAAAGATAATAAATTGTATTGTTTGTCATGTGTGTTAAGGGAAGTATAAATCAATCATATTTAATGTTGAATAAAACCATATCTGTCTTAATCTTCAGCCTGTATATAGCTGCGTTTTATTTTGTTTATCCGAATATTGGAAATACATTACCGATCATCTCAATTATCCCTGTTTTATTTATTTATGCATCATTTAATCTGAGAATTGCCATTGGTATGCAGTTTTTACTAATCGCTCATCGTTTTATAGCACTCAAAATTCTGGGAGTTAATTCTGATATAATGTTGTCATTCAGTACAATATTAGGGATATGTGTTAATTTTATGGTGTTGTTTTGGGTGAGTTATTTGAGTATGCTATATAAAAAATTAAGAAGTACCCAAAAGAAACTACATCTTCAAAATAAGGAGTTAAGGATTTCTAAAAACAAAGCTGACGAAAGTGAACGTTTAAAAACTACATTTATTTCTAATATTAGTCATGAAATTAGAACGCCTCTGAATGCAATTATGGGATTTTCAAATTTATTGGAAGATCCTCACCTTAGATACGAAGAAAGAAAAGAATATCTAGACATAATCAAATTATCAGGTAAACGTCTTATAAAACAAATAGATAATTTTATTGAAATGTCTAGTATTATAGCAGAGCATGAATTACCAATTGAGTCGGAATTTAATTTAAATAAACTTTTGGAAGAATTATATGAATATTCTTCAGAGAAGGTGAAAAACAATGGTGAAGTTAAGATTTATAAATGCTGCGATTTACCAGATGGGAAAGATTTTGTTTATTCAGATAGGACACTGTTATCTAAAATATTGTACCATATCATTGACAATGCGATTAAATATACAAATAAAGGAAGTATAGAATTAAAATATAAAATTGTTGATAATTCGGAATTACTTTTTACCGTAAAAGATACAGGAATTGGTATCTCTACAATGTATCAGCATATTGTTTTTGATTACTTTCGACAGGGAGGAGATGAAGCATATACAAGGCAATTTGAAGGGTGTGGTTTAGGATTAACCATTTCCAAAGCATTGGTTGAAATACTTGATGGAAAGATATGGTATACTTCAGAACCTGATTTAGGATCAACCTTCTATTTTAAAATCCCTTATAAAACTACTAAGAAAAGAAAAAGCAGATTCTATTTCAATCAAACAATAATGAATTAGAAATCGTGAAGTTTTAAAGATTGGATTATAATATTTTAATTGTGTTTTGGTTTATTATTACAGTGTGCTTAATGTGTAAAATTATATAAACTAAAATCTGCAAAGATACTTGAGGTAATCCTTAAAATTAATGTCATTTTTTTTGATTATGAAATCCACGTAAGAGTTGTTTTAATCTTAAATAAAATCATCACAACAAACTCATTTAAAAGAACTACTTTTGGCTGAGTAAAAATACATAGAGGTACAAATCTTACAGTAGTTGTGTGTATGAAATTTTACATACAATATCGTTGCACTTCAGTAACGTTTAATTAATAGCTATTATGGGATTGGTATTAGACCTTAATGAGATTAAACAAATTGCAAAACTGAAACGCCAGGAAAATACTTCTTTTCGTTTATATCTTGAGGGATTGGATTCGCCAACGACAGACAATATTGTTCATAGACTTAATATCAGAATTGCCGAACAAATAGACTGTGTAAAGTGTGGAAACTGTTGTATGAACCTTCGTCCCGTTGTAGATGTTCAGGTACTTAAGCTTTTTGTGAAAGATGAGGATATGGAGAAATATAAGTACTCATGGGGATTTCCGTGTAAGAATATTGATGACAAAAAGTGCACTATCTATCAGGACAGACCTGAAGAATGCAGGCTATATCCGTATTTAGATACTGATAATTTTATTGAAAGACTTCATGGGGTGCTCCAAAATTATGAAATATGTCCAATCGTTTATAATGTTTACGAGAGTTTAAAAGTGGAGTTGGGATGGACTTATATAGCTGCTGAGTTTTAATGCTCATGCCAGTTCAATATGAATGACTTTCCATATGTATAAAATGACAATTAGCAGGTAATCAGCACCAAGATGTATTTATGTCCGGGGTCGGTCAATACTACAATTGCAATATAAAATCAGTAAGATTCTGTTCTGCATTTAATTTTAGTTTTTTACGCAAGCGTGACCTGTGATTTTCCACCCCTCTGACCGATATGCCTAATAGTGGTGCAATTTCTTTTGACGATAAGTTGATCCGCAGGTACGCACATAGTTTTAAATCACTCGGGGTTAGTTCCGGATAAGTATCTTTCATGGACAATAAAAATTTCTCATGAGCATGATCAAAGTTTGTTTCAAATAGTTTCCAATCATCCTGTCCGGATATATTATTATCAATTTTCTCTATAATATCCTGATAGTATTTGTCAGGATACCGATTCCCAAGTTTTTGCTTGTGACGATTTATGTTTTGCTTAAGAGATAACAGAAATTCATTTTTCCGTATAATATCAATAGTAGAACTAGCCAACTGCTGACTTTTAAAAGAAAGATCAGCCCTCAGCTTTTCATTTCTTAGTTTAATCAGTTCTTTTTCTTGCGCTTCTCTTTTACGTTTTTCGTTGAGTTTTACTTTTCGAACTGTAACTTGTTTAGAGTAAAATATGAAGAACATGATGAGTGAAAAATAGGTGATAATTGCAATCTTCGATTTATAAAAAGGAGGATTAATAATCACATTGAGTTTGTGTTCCTTTGAACTTTTACCCCAATTATTAACAGCTCTCAATTTAATTATATAATTTCCGGTAGGCAATTGGTTGATGTTTATAAATGGTTTTTCCTGAAGCGGCGACCAGTTTTCCATTAAACCTTCAACTATATACTGAAATTTTATTGGATAGCTGTGGATAAATGGGAAAGAGTATTTTAATTCAATGCAATTTTTTGTGTGAGGTATGGAAAGAGGTACATTTGCAGGAGCAATAATACTTTTATTTTCATTTCTGTCTACAAGATATATTTTGCGCAGAAAAGGATTATAATTTTCAATCTCATATCCATCTTTTTCAGAATCAGTATTTATGATAGCATAACCATTTTCGAGGCATACAAATACTTCAGATTGAGTTAATGGAATAATGTTTTCATGAAAGGGGATCAAGTTATTGTTAAACAAGCTGAGTGGATATTCATTGAGTTTTTTAACCAGATTAGCCTGAATTAGAAATTTTGCTATGCCCTTGGTTGATATAAACCAATATTCATGGTTTGAAGTGGGAATTATTTTATGTGATATGGCATATTCCTTCAGTTGATTGTTGAGTTGATCATATGGGATTATGGAATCGTTTAAATCATCATAAGTATAAAGTCTTTCCCCTGTAGTAAAAACCACCCTCCCTTCCACTTTAAATACGCGGTAATTATTATTAGTATTTTCCACACTGGCAGAGTGGTTATTGTAATATTGAAAAGAAAGTACACTGTCTTGTTTGTCATTCAATCTAAGTTTATATAGCCCGCCATATAAATGACTTGCCCATAGGTTGTTTCGGTGGTCAAACTCAAGATATCTGATTAGGTTGCTAAAATCCTTAATCACATGAGAATATTTCCATTCTCCGTTTGATTTTTTATAAACAGTCAGGTCGTTATAGGTACTCTGTATGAGGGTTTCAGGAAGAGAAGGTGATTTGATTATGGAATAGCCTCCGGTTCGGTTTGATATTTTCTTAACTGAATGATTATTAATAATAAAAGTGCCTGAATTATGCCCAATGAATAACGAGTGATCAATAATCTTACAATCCCATACCTGATCCTGGGTGTTGGGCACCAGGTTAAAAGTACTGGTATTATCATGCCATGGTTTTTTAAAAAGGCCCTGATTAGTACCAATATATAACTGTTTATTATACAAAGCAGCACTATATACAGCTCCTAGCATTTCATCATGTATTAATCGATATGATTTATTATTTGAAAGTGATATAAAGTCAATTCCTCCATCCATAGCCACCCATAAATTGCCATTGTAATCCTGAGCCAATCCTAGTACCGTGTTACTCTGAAGTCCGTTTTTCTGATTAAAATTGTATTGGATTTTTTCGCCAGGATTAATATACTTGATGCCATCCAGTATGGTTCCTATAACAATACTTCCATCTGTAGTTAATAGACCTCTGTTGATCTTATTTCTACTATAGTATGCTTTTAAATCATCACAATATGTTGATATCTTTTGATTTACCGCATCATATATATATAATCCATTGGATTCAGTTCCGATATAATACTGATTTTCCTGTGGAGACTGACAAAAATAACGGATTTCTTTATTCATGAAAAATTCACCCTCAAAAAACGGCTTGAATTCCTGATCTATAATTTTATATATCCCTTTATTTTTGAGTGCTATATAAATATCATCATTTGTTTTTGTGGCAAAAGTAATTAACCCTTCATCCGGTTTAATCGCTTTCATTTCATTTGAATCATAAATATAGATTCGAGAAAAGGAACGAAAATACACTTTATTGTCTTTGATAAGTATATCCCAGAATTCTTCATTAGTACTGAATGATGCTTCGGCCATTTTTTTCAAAGAATGATAAGTCAGTTGATTAAACTCATCTCGTGTCCAATACCCCAATTCGCGGTAACCACCGGTGTATATAATTCCGTTATCATTAACAGCTACGGTACGAATTATAGATCCATTCTGAGAGGGATATAATCTCCACGAAATACCATCAAATTCCAATAGTCCCATGCTGTTTCCAAAATAGGTATAGCCGAATTTGTCAAAGGTAATGGACCAGTTTTGACTGGCAGCTAGATATTGTTTTTTTGTAAAGTTCACAATATCCGGAGTTACTTCTGAGGCGTTCAACCTATTCTGGAAATAATATAAACCAAAAGTGATAACAAACCAAATGAAGCTTTTATTTAAAATATTTGTAAGCATTTGTTAATGTGCTTGTTTTGTTGGGTTTACATGAATAATGTGGGTGCGTAATAAATAAAACTGACTAAAATTTCACATTTCATATTTTTCAATTGGTATTTACACCTTAAAATAGGCCATAAACAGGTCAGTTTTAACTCATCCCATAAATATTAATTAACGTTTATATACAATTTACTGATAAAAATTATGTTTCGCAATAGTCAGAAAATCAGTGTTTAAAGGATTTTGTTTAGATGGGTGTGAGGTAATGATGAGGTTCGGTATAAATAAAAATTAACATTGAGAGCTGTTGGTGATGTGGTTTTTTTGACTTTGGAGATGTGTCACCATACTTTAGGCATAGCTAATAATAAAAAAATCTAACATCATGAAAAAAATTATTATTGTTATTTCCTTATTGTTGGTAACAGCCATGCTTTTTGCACAAGAACAGGTGACTGTAAAAGGTAAGGTAACGGGTACTGATAATTTAGGGATACCCGGAGTTTCCATTGTAATTCAAGGAACCTCACAAGGAACCATCACCGATGTTGATGGTAACTATTTAATAAATGCTGCACCTGATGCTGTAATAGAGTTTAGTTTTATAGGGTACGAAAAACAGCAAGTACCAGTAAATAATCAAGAGGTGATTAACATCATCTTGCTTGAATCGGTTGAAGGGTTAGAAGAAATAGTTGTCATTGGATATGGTACTCAAAAAGTAAAAGATTTAACTTCCTCAATAGTGACAGTCAAAGCTGATGAGATTGTTAAAACACCTACAGGTCAAACTATGCAGACGCTGCAAGGAAAGGTTGCCGGTGTGCAAGTTGTCAACTCCGGAGCTCCCGGTAGCGAGCCAACAGTTCGGATCAGAGGTGTGGGATCATTTCCTGGCAGTAGTAATTCATCGCCGCTATATGTGGTGGATGGAATGTATTTTGAAAATATCGATTTTTTGAACCCGTCTGACATACAAACATTATCGGTGTTGAAAGATGCCTCTGCATCAGCTATTTATGGCGTGCGGGCTGCTAATGGTGTTGTATTAATCACCACCAAAAAAGGTTCTTTGAATTCAAAAACCACCATTACTTATGATGGTTACTATGGCATTCAGGTTCCGCAAAATGTATTGAAGATGGCTAATACAGAGCAATTTGTAAATTACATTAACCAAACGGGATCTGCAGCGGATATCAGTTTTATAGACAATTCGATGCAACGCTACGGCAGAAGTCGTGTGAACCCCAATGTGCCTGATGTCAATACCGACTGGTATGCTGAAATCATGAAATCATATTCAGCTCAGCAAAATCATTCCTTATCCATTTTAGGTGGCAATGATCAGACATCTTATTCATTAGGCATTAGTTATTTTGATCAGGAAGGACTTTTAGAAGCCAAAAACTCCTATGAGAGAATAAACCTCCGATCTGCCATTGACCATCAGGCCAATAATTGGCTTAAGGCCGGAGCTAATTTTAATGTAAGTAACGGTACACAATACATAGCAGATGATGCTGCCTGGTTTAATGCCTATCATGCAGTGCCTGTTATGCCTGAATTTGACAATGAAAACCTGGCGGAACTAATTGCAGGAGGAACTGAAAATCCGAGTAATTATGCAAGTGCTCAGCTGTTAGGTTATCGTGGAGCTCAGAATCCGTTCTTTCCACTTATCTACAGGAATCACAAGCATAATGTCAGGAAAGTGCTTAGTGGTATTTATGCAGAACTTGAACTGATACCGAATAAGCTGACTTTTAAAACGAATTACAATGTTGCAATGATGTTTTTGAAAGGAAGGAACGTTGGTTTACCTTACTTTGTAACAGATGATAGCAACAGACTTCTTTCATCGATAAGTTCACTCAGAAGAACAGATATAAACCAATTCTGGGATAACACGCTGAGCTATAGCGACAGTTTTGGTGACCACAACTTCACTGCGATGGTTGGTACATCATACAGAGATGAGTGGTTTGATGAATTAACTGCATCTGCCGATAATATCCCCGGCAACGAAAATGCATGGTATATTGGTCAGACATTATCTGAAACATCAATAGATGCTGATGATAATGCTGAGCGTTTGCATGGTTTATCTTACTTCGGACGGATGTCTTACAACTATAAAAGTAAATACATTGCCTATGCCACCCTGCGTGTTGAGGGGACTCAGAAATATCAGGAAACGTGGGGAACATTTCCGGCCTTCGGACTTGGTTGGGTTGTAACAGAAGAAAACTTCGTACCCAAAGGAGATATTCTTAATTATCTTAAAATCAGAGGAGGATGGGGAAAATTAGGTAACGATAGAATTGCACGTCAGGATGGTGCAAATACAACGGAATCTGAATTTTTGGCCATTGATGATACTCAGGTAAATGGAACGGTAACAACCAGTACTTTTGGATATTTAGGCTGGGAAATAGTTACAGGGACAAATATTGGAATAAATGCTCAGATGTTACAAAATCGTTTAAGCATTGAAGCCGATTACTTTGTACGAGATACTGAAGATGCTGCCATACCGGTCAGTCTCAAACTGCAGGCGGGAAGTGTACTTCGGAATGTTGGTACAATCAGAAACTCAGGTTTTGAAATGGTAGCCTCATGGAATGGAAGAATTACCAACGATTTGAAGTATACCATTGGAGGTAATATTTCAACGCTTAAAAATGAAGTTCGAGACTTATATGGTCAGGCCTTTATTGATGGTGGTCAGGCTGAATTTCGCCAACGATCACAGGTCGGAGAACCCTTGCTTTCGTTCTATGGATATGAGGTAGAAGGAGTTTATCAGAATCCTGCAGAAATTAACAATGATCCCATAGCTGTAGCAAATAGCCTTGTGCCCGGTGATTTCAAATTTAAAGATCAGCAAAAGGAAGGGGAAGAAGGCTATGGTGAAATTAATGATGATGATAAAGTTTTTCTGGGTTCCTATATTCCTACCTTTAATTATGGAGGTTCCATTGGTCTTACCTATAAAAAAATAGAATTCTCCATGAATATAATGGGGCAATCTGGTAATAAAATCCTGAACCGGAAAAGAGGAGAGATTATCTGGACTAATGACACAAATATTGATGCAGATCTGGCTTCCGGATTATGGAATGGAGAGGGTACATCCAATAAATATACTTCTGCTGCAGGGTTAAGAAAAGGGTGGAACCAGAATTTCAGCAATTTTCTTCTTGAGGATGGCGCTTTCTTCAGAATTCAGAACATTCAATTGGCTTACAATATTAAAGGAGATCAACTACTTGGCCCGGGAATGCCTGATGCCAGAGTTTATGTTACTGCAGAGAAACCATTAACAGTATTTAAATACAACGGTTTTAATCCGGAGGTTCCGGATGGTATTGACCGGCAGTTTTATCCGGTTCCTGCTATATATACAATAGGTGTAAGTCTTAAATTTTAAATACTTAACAACATGAAACGAGCCTGGAGTAAAAAAATCAGACAAGAGAAGGTTTGTTTAAGCGAGTTCCATCGAATGCATTTGAAAATCTAAATAATAATGAGATGAAAATAAAATATTTAATAACATATTTTGTACCCGTATTTATATTTGGGGTGCTGCTGATTTCGGTCAATGGATGTACTGAAAAACTGGATGAACCTTTTGAAGACGAGTCTTTTACGAGTGATGTGGATTATACTATTGGTGAGGACATTATATTACCGCTTCTGGGTGCGTATTATGAGTTGGCTTTTAATACAAAATGGGAAACGGGTGTAACATTAGGAATCCGTGGCGATGACGTCAATGCTGCCGGTGACCAGGTTCCGATGCTGGAGCAGGATGTTTTCACTTATCTGCCAAGCCACTGGAATACACTTTCTGTATGGCAAACTCAATACAATACTATAATAAATACTATTACGGCAATGGATGAAGTTGAGAAATACAGATCTGCCGCAAATAACGATGCCTTGGTAGATCAGTATATAGCTGAATGCAGAACCATAGTTGCATATGAATATCTGATCCTTGCAAAGGCTTTTGGAAGACTTGTTGTTATTGACCAACTTGATAATATTCAGATTACACCAGCCAGTAACAAAGAACAGGTAATGCAATACATCGTTGATGAAATGGATGAAGTGATCCCGCTTTTACCGGATATGAATCCAAACAAGCGAAGTGATATTCGTGGAGGTATTACACGTTATACCGCATATGCCCTGCAGGCTTTGGCATACCAGGAAATGGAAGATTACCAGGGTGCCGCAACCGCAGCTGCAGCTATCATCGGTTCCGATGAATATCATTTATCTGATGATTATTACCACCTTTTTAAAAAAGCAGGAAAATTAAATGATGAGATCATACTTGAAATACAGTATTCTGATTTTAATTCGGGTACCGGTGACCAGTTCCGACATGAGTTTGGTCCTTATGGAACATCGTGGATTCCAGCTAGATCCGGAGCTGGTGGTGGATGGAATTTTTATGAGCCCACCAAAAAGTATATCAAGTTTATGCTGGACAGGGGTGAAACAGTTCGGCTTGAAACGTCAGTGGTTTGGACACCTGACGGAATAACTGAAATTCAAAATGAATGGGGTACATTACCGGCATGGATAAACAACATGAACAGGGAAGGTGATGAATTCATTAACACCTCACGCAAAAAGTGGGGAGCAGGTAAGCTTATACAACCATCAACAGAACTGATTGAAGGAAGAAATGACCCCGGGAGTAATAAAAATTTCATCGTTATTCGTTATGCCGAAATGCTTCTGGTATACGCTGAAGCCTTAACAAGGGGTGCAAGTAGTAATATTTCAATGACTGCTGATCAGGCAGTGAATTTGGTTAGGGGAAGAGCCGGAATGGATCCTGTCAGTGGAGTAACTACACAAAATGTGCTGGATGAAAAGCTTGCAGAGTTGGGTACAGAATGGGATATCAGGTTTTATGACATGGTGCGAACAGGAAATACCGCTGAACTTAGTTATGAAGGCAGGACTTTTACTATGGACAAAGCATATTTTCCAATACCGGCAACTCAACTTGCAGAATTACCGCAACTGGAAGAAGGAAACGAATGAAACCAGAAAATTATGAAAACATACAGCAAATTAATAGCATTTGCATTGGCTCTTATAATGTTTAATGCATGCGATCAAGACTATATTGACGGAATTTCGAAGGTTGATCCAGGTTCTGATGAATCAGCACCTCTGATCACCATTAATTTCCCGCCGGAAGGATATGAAATACAAACTCCCGAAGCTGTTGCTTCTGTAAATATTGATTTTGAAGTCAGGGATGATATAGAAATTAGTTCCATTTCAGTAAAGATTGATGGCGCTGAAATTGTAAGCTATAGCGAGTTTAAGGATTACCGTGTAGCCATGGAAGAATATAGGTACGATAATGTGACTACCGGCTCGCATGTACTTGCAATTACTGCAACCGATATCAATGGAAAGGAAACTACCCGATCGGTGAATTTTACTAAAACACCACCATATGTACCTGTATATGAAGGTGAAATTTTCTACATGCCATTTAATAATGAATTCAGAGAAATGAATACCCTGAGCCTGGCCACAGTGGTAGGTTCACCAGTATTTGCAGATGGTATTCAAGGGGGAACAGCTTATCAGGGAGAAGCAGATTCATATTTAACATTCCCTACCAGCGGTTTGCAAGGGAATGAGTTTAGTGCAAGTTTCTGGATGAACCTCCCCGGTTCAATTGAATCAGGCGCAGGAATCTTAGTTATGGGGCCTGAAGATACAGCCAATCCGGATGCTCAGAATATACGAACCAGTGGATTTCGGATGTTCTATGATAATTCAGATGGGAAAGCATATATCAAAGTAAATGCCGGTAATGGAACTTCAGATACCTGGGTGGATGGTGGAGATCTTGCAAAAGTTGATCCTGAGGTAACTACTGGTTGGTTTCATTTAGCGTTTACTATTTCTAATTCTGAAATTAATTTTTATATCAATGGTGAGCTCATAAAGCAAAGTGCTTTTGATGGTATTGACTGGACAGGTTGCGATATCTTTTCTATTATGTCCGGAGCTCCAAGATTTACCGGGTGGGGACATAATTCCTCTCCTGCTAAAATGGATGAGTTACGGTTATTCAATAAGGCATTGTCGCAGGCAGATATCCAAACCATAATGTTGAAAGAACAATCATCTATGTATATGGATTTTAATGGAGATTATAAAGATGCTATAAGTGGTATGGAAGCTACTGTGGTTGGTTCTCCGGAAATTGACTATGGAGGTGGCGTTTTTGGCGATGCTTATCAAGGTGCAGCAGCTTCGTATCTGACATTTCCAGCTACCGATATCCTGGGAGATGAATTTAGTGCAGGTTTTTGGATGAATCTTTCAAATACAATAGAATCGGGAGCCGGAATTTTAGTGATGGGGCCTGAGGATACAGCCCATCCGGATGCTCAGAATCTGCGAACAAGTGGCTTCCGTTTGTTTTATGATAATTCAGATGGAAAAGCATATATCAAAGTAAATGCAGGTAATGGAACCGCTGATACCTGGGTTGATGGAGGGGATCTTGCTAAAGTCGATCCTGCAGCTACCACAGGATGGTTTCATTTGGCTTTCTCAATTTCCAATTCGGAAATTAACTTTTACATCAATGGAGAGCTCATAAAACAAAGTGCTTTTGATGGTATTGACTGGACGGGTTGCGATATACTGTCTATTATGTCAGGAGCCCCGCGATTTACTGAATGGGGGCATAATTCATGTGTAAGTATGATGGATGAGTTATACTTATTCAGAAAAGCCCTTACCGCAGATGAGGTTATGTTGATGGTGCATGACGGCATGTAGTTGATTTTTAAGTATTAATTTTAGATATGACTCACTGTATAATACATACATACGGTGGGTCATCATTAAGGCTTCTTATGTCCATATATTTTCATAAAAACAGATTGTTTTTCGCCTTTTTTAACGTGCGATATATACTTCTTACGGTAATTATTTTATCCACAATAATATCATGTAAAGAAGATGGCAAAAAAATAATAGCTGATCCATTGAATATTTCTTATATCTACCTTGGAGATGTAGCGTTAAATGCATCAGGAGATAATAACAATCTGGTTATTGATCAACCCATTGAAATCCGCTTCGATAAACCCACTGATACCGTTTCTGTAAAGGAAAATATTACATTATTGAATAGTGACAATGAACCAATCGCAGTTTCCTATTCCTTTTCCAATCAGAACAAACTGGTTAAAATTAGTCATGAAGTATTCAATGAGAATGAATTATATACTTTGGTTATCTCAAGTGATTTAACAGGAGCAGGCCACGAAACCTTTAAAGAACAGAAATACACTTTTACTACCCTTACATTGCCATTGATACTCGAATCAATACACATCGATGGAAACCGGATATCTCCTCAAAACACACCCAAAGATGTGAGTCGGAATCCAGAAATAGAATTCCGTTTTAATACGCCGGTTACGCAAAAGGATCTTTCAGATTATTCCTCATTTAAATCCAATGGGTTTTCAGTGCAATACACATTAACTCAGGTGGATGAAAAAACGATTTTGTTTACAGTAAATCAGGAATTAGAGGATTATCAAAAATTTCAGGTTAGTATCTCTTCCAATATAGAAAACCGCATAGGAAAACCATTTGACGGTCTGGATCTGAATTTTTATACAGAATTGGATTCCTCCTTCAGATTTCCTGAGATATCGGATGATGAATTGATGACCCTGGTGCAGCAACAAACCTTTAAATATTTCTGGGACTTTGGACATCCGACATCCGGACTCAGCCGCGAAAGAAATACTTCAAATGATGTTGTTACCATAGGCGGTTCCGGGTTTGGTATCATGACCATACCGGTTGGTATTGAGCGGGGATTTATTACACGAAAGGAAGGGGTAGGGAGAATAAACAGGATTGTTGATTTTTTAGGAACAGCAGATCGTTTTCATGGCGTTTGGCCACACTGGATGAATGGGGTTACCGGAGTAACACACCCCTTTAGTGACAACGATGATGGGGGAGATATTGTGGAAACGGCTTTTATGATTCAGGGATTGTTAACCGTCAGGCAATATTTAAACCCTGATGATGCGTTTGAAAATAGTATTATTAATAACATAACAGCTCTATGGGAAGCTGTGGAATGGGATTGGTACACCCAAAATGAAAATTCAATTACCTGGCATTGGTCTCCTGATTTAGGTTTCGAAAAAAACATGAAAGTCAGGGGATGGAATGAGGCGCTCATTGTTTATGTTCTGGCAGCCTCTTCTCCAACCCATACCGTTTCAGCAGATGTCTATAATCAGGGATGGGCACGCAATGGAAATATAAAAAATGGAAAATCATTTTATGATATTACCCTCCCGCTGGGTAATGATTATGGAGGTCCATTATTCTTTGAACATTATTCGTTTGCAGGATTGGACCCACGAAATCTTTCGGATCAATATGGTAACTATTGGGAACAGGCACGAGCCCATACTTTAATAAACCGGGCTTATTGTATCAGTAACCCGCTTAACTATATTGGTTATAGCAGCGATTGTTGGGGTATAACAGCCAGCGATAACTACGAAGGATATTCAGCGCATTCCCCCACCAACGATAAGGGAGTAATAACACCTGCAGCAGCCTTATCATCCTTCCCTTATACACCGGAAGAATCCATGGCTGCACTAAAGCATTTTTACTATTTGCTTGGAGATAAAATATGGGGAGACTATGGTTTTTATGATGCCTTTAGTTTCGATCAGAGTTGGGTGGCCTCCTCTTATCTGGCTATCGATCAGGGGCCTGTAGTAGTGATGATAGAAAACTATAGATCAGCCCTGTTATGGGAACTCTTTATGCAGAATCAGGATGTTCAACAGGGCTTAACGAAGCTTGGTTTTAATTTCTGAATACGTCTGAAGTATTGGCTTCAAAATCAGTACAATAGCTATGTTAGATTACATAACGGGCTATCGTCTTGATGCCTGATAATTGAGCCTGTTAACTAATGAAAATTTAAATTTTAAAGAGATGAAAAAAATCAGTTTTAAAATCGTACATATTTTCTTAAGCCTTTTGCTTGTAAGTGTGGTGGCATGTATTCCAACACCTAAAAAGATAGATAAGAAATCCCATGGACAGTATAAGCATGTAAAATGGACTGATGATCAGATGCTGGATACACTGCAACATCAAACCTTCGAATATTTTTGGAGTGGGGCAGAACCCAATTCCGGAATGGCACGCGAACGTATACATTTAGATGGTATGTATCCGCAAAACGATAAACATATAGTTACTCTTGGAGGATCAGGATTTGGTGTTATGGCTATTTTAGTCGGGGTAAAAAGAGGTTTTATCAACAGGCAGGAAGCGCTGATTCGTTACCGGAGAATCGTTGATTTTTTAATGGGAGCTGATCGTTTCCATGGAGCCTGGCCTCATTGGCTTGATGGAGAAACAGGAAAGGTGAAACCTTTTAGTAAAATGGATGATGGAGGCGATTTGGTGGAAACAGCGTTTATGATTCAGGGCTTGCTTACTGTTGCTGAGTATTATAAAGGTGGTAATACCGATGAACAGGAACTAGTAAATGATATTACCAGACTTTGGCATGAAGTAGAATGGGACTGGTATACAAAAGGAGGTGAAAATGTATTGTATTGGCATTGGTCTCCGGTTTATGGATGGGATATGAATTTTCCGGTAGGAGGATATAATGAATGTTTAATTATGTATGTATTAGCAGCTTCATCTCCCACGCACCCCATTAAACCCGAAGTATATCATCAGGGATGGGCACGCGGTGGAGCCATTGCCAGGGACACCGTATATTATGGTTTGTCAACCGTTTTAAATCACTATGAGCATAATAATGACCCGGTTGGTCCCCTGTTTTGGGCGCATTATTCATATCTGGGACTGAACCCCAAAGGACTTAAAGATAAGTATGCCGACTATTGGGAATTGAATAAAAATCATGCCCTGATACAGTACCGATACTGTCTTGATAATCCCAAAGGATTCAAAGGATATGGACCCAACCAGTGGGGATTAACCTCAAGCTATTCCATGAAAGGCTATGCCGGGCATCATCCCGGAAAAGCAGATTTAGGTGTTATATCCCCCACAGCTGCCTTATCGTCGTTCCCCTACACACCAACAGAATCCAAGCAGGTACTATGGCACTTATATACTGATGCTGACTCATTGGTAGGTAGATACGGACCCTATGATGCTTATAGCGAATCTGAAAAATGGTATGTACCCAGATATCTGGCTATTGATCAGGGGCCAATTCCTGTGATGGTTGAAAACTACAGGACCGGATTTATATGGTCGTTGTTTATGAAAAATGAAGATGTACAGAAAGGATTAAAAAGACTGGGATTTAGTTTTGAAGAATAAGTAAAATGAAGAATCAAATGGATAATAAGATAACGTTATTATGCTTGGGCATCATTGTATTAGTAATAAACGCTTGCTCCGGAGGTAATGATTTTAATTCATCCTGGAAAAGTTACAGTGGTGATCCTGTCATAGAAGAAAAGGTGCAGTCATTGGTCAGTCAAATGACTCTGGATGAGAAAATCGGCCAGATGAATCAGTATTCAGGCAATTTTGCGGCTACAGGGCAAGTGAGTAATAACAAATCCGGTGAGTACCTGAAAAAAGGAATGATTGGCAGTACCTTTAACGTGTTCGGAGCTGAGCATTTACGTATGCTGCAGGAGCAAAACTTAAAGTATTCCAGACTGAAAATTCCTATGCTATTTGCTGCGGATGTGATTCACGGACTGGAAACCACTTTCCCAATACCCTTGGCAGAGGCTTGTTCATGGGATTTGGAATTAATAGAACGCAGTGCCCGAATAGCAGCCGAAGAGGCAACAGCATCAGGTATTGCCTGGAATTTTGCGCCCATGATCGATATTGCCCGGGATCCTCGTTGGGGCAGAGTAATGGAGGGTGCAGGCGAAGATGTTTATTATGGATCTTTGGTAGCTAAAGCCCGGGTTAAAGGGTTTCAGGGTATCGAAACTTACAAGGACTTGAGTAAACCCAATACATTACTGGCTTGCAGTAAACACTTTGTGGGATATGGAGCAGCTCAGGCAGGTAGAGATTACAATTCTGTTGATATATCAGAACGAACGCTTCGTGAAACTTATCTGCCACCATTTAAAGCAGCTGTTGATGAGGGTGTGGCTACATTTATGACTGCCTTCAACGAACTGAATGGAGTTCCATGCACAGGAAATAAATACTTGTATAAAGATATATTACGTGATGAATGGAATTTTAATGGAATGGTTGTTACCGACTATACAGCTATACTTGAGTTAATCAACCATGGTTATGCTGAGGATTTAAAGCAAGCGGCTCAACTCACGATCGATGCAGGTATTGATATGGATATGATTAGTGAAGCATTTGTCACTCACCTTGGCCAACTGGTTGAGGAGGGACAAGTAAGTGAAGAGCAGATTAATGTGGCAGTATCACATATCATTGAAATGAAATACTTACTGGGATTGTTTGATGATCCTTTTTTGTATTGCGACCCAGTTCGTCAACAAAAAGTGGTGATGAATAAAGCGCATTTGAAGGTTGCCAAAGAGGCCGCACAGCGCTCAATCGTTCTTCTTAAGAATGAAAATAATATTCTGCCATTAAAAAAAGATCAGCCTAAACGTGTGGCACTTATCGGTCCTTTTGTTGAAGAACGGAATAGCTTAAATGGAGAATGGGCTATTAAAGGAGATCGTAGCAAATCAGTTACCTTAATGGAGGGCCTGCAACAAAAATATGCCAGCTCCAAAGTGAAGTTTGATTATGCCAAAGGGACTTCATTACCGCTGATCGATAATAAAACAGGACATGTGTCAGAGCGAATGGTTCCGGATGAATCCGGATTTAAAGAAGCCATCCGAAAAGCACAAAATAGCGATGTTATTTTAGTAGCCATGGGCGAAGAATACAATTGGTCCGGAGAAGCAGCTTGCCGGACCGATATTACCTTGCCGGGAAATCAGCGTCAATTATTGCAAGAACTGAAGAAAACAGGTAAGCCTGTTATTCTTGTACTTTTTAATGGCCGACCATTGGATTTATCGTGGGAAGAAGAAAATCTGGATGCCATTGTTGAGGCCTGGTATCCGGGTATCATGTCAGGTCATGCTGTGGCAGATGTATTGAGTGGCGATTACAACCCATCGGCTAAGTTAGTTATAACATTCCCTCGTAACGTAGGACAGATTCCGATCTATTACAATGTGAAAAATACAGGTCGTCCTTTTGATGAGGAAACCCCCGCTGATTATAAATCATCATATATCGATACAAAAAATTCACCACTGTATCCTTTTGGATATGGATTAAGCTATACCCATTTTAAATATTCCAATGCAAAAATCAGTTCCGGTAAACTGACACGAGGAGGAAGCATAGCTGTTTCTGTTGAGGTAACCAATACGGGTGACATGGATGGTGAAGAGGTGGTTCAGCTTTATATTCACGATAAAACAGGATCGGTAACCAGACCCGTTAAAGAGCTGAAGGGTTTTGAAAAAACAGCACTGAAAAAGGGAGAATCAAAAACAGTTGAATTTACCATTGATGAAGCCACAGTTAGTATGTACAATATTGATATGGAATGGGTGGCCGAAGCAGGTGAATTTGAGGTTTGGGTAGGAAAAAACTCATCTGATGAAAAGTACCATTTGAATTTTACTTTAGCAGAATAATTTATGTTGATTGCAATGGGGTTGAAACAATCTTAATGTGATGTGCTCTTTTAATGCCTGTTGTACTAAAAAGGCAAACTTAAACATTTTTGTTATGGTAAAGAGGTTTAAAATAAAGCAGTTAATTGACCTCATGTATATATCAGGCTGTAAGTCTGAAACATGAGGTTTTGGTATAAGGCTTTAAGCCTGTTTGTAAATATATAATATCAACCCTTGAGCATATGTTTTAACTTCTTATTGAATGACTTCAGTAAAATCGTTAAAAATTACTGTAAATGAAATACATACATTACATCATTGCATTTGGATTATTATGCCTCTGTTCAAGCTCAGGAAATAGTTCCCCAGACCAATGGTAATCCAATGGATATAGACTATACTTATATGGTTTACAATTCGAGTAGAAATATTTCTTATCGTTCAGGGGCATATCCTGCTATTGGTTTTGGGTAGTTTGCAATTGGCAGTTGGTAATCGAATTGTTAAACCTATATTATGATCATGCACTAATTATAAAAGGAAAAGATCATAAATAAAAACCCTTTGTCTCCATGTTCATCATCTTGATACTTGTGTCTTGCTACTTGATACTTGAATTAAAATGAAACACAATAGAAGAAAAACTCAGTGTCTTCGTGTCCCTGTGTTCATCAGTCTTGATACTTGCAACACAATACTTACTTACCCAAATTAAAAATATAAAGCAATGAAAAATCTTCTCTTACTAATCTCGCTATTGATTGGAAATGCTTATGCCCAGGAATTTAAGGAGTTTCAGTATAAACAGCACATTCAGGGAACAGATACTTTGAATTATAGAATTCTGTATCCTGAAAATATGAAAGAAGGGAAGCAATACCCATTAGTAATGTTTTTACATGGAGCAGGAGAACGAGGAGCTTATAATCAGCGTCAATTGACCCATGGAGCCAAATTATTTCTGGATCAGAAAACACGAAGAAAATATCCGGCAATTGTTGTATTTCCACAATGTCCCAATGGAATTATGTGGACCCACCGTCAAAAAGAGAAGTCGCCACAGGGAGATTGGATTTTTGAATTTCCTTTTACTGATGAACCAACCAAACCAACAGAAATAGTTAATGCTTTAGTGGATAGCTTGATAAATAGCGGATCAGTAGATAAAAGACGAACCTATATCATGGGATTATCCATGGGAGGAATCGGGACCTTGGAGTTTTTAGCACGATGGCCACAAAAATATACTGCAGCTATTGTTATTTGCGGGGGCAATGATCCAGATTTTGTACCAACATATTGTCATGTTCCCATATGGTTTTTTCATGGAGGCAAAGATAATGTAGTCCCTATAAAATACTCAAAACAAGTATATCAAAAACAGACCAACTGTAATCCCAAAACCAAATACACCCTTTACCCGGAAGCCAATCATAACAGTTGGGACGCCACCTTTGCCGAACCCAAACTCTTAAAATGGCTGTTTCATTTTAAAAAATAGAACTCAGCATCTTCGTGCCCCTGTGTTCATCCATCTTGCTACTTGATACTAAATAGTCAATGTTCATCCAACATCTTATTTTTCTCAAATAAAATTGTAAAAGTCAGTGTATAGCTGACTTTTTTTTATGACTTTTGCCCTGCAACAATTTTTTATTCAAAAAAGCTACTAGATAATGGAGTTTACATTAAATGGAAACAATAGTGGTTATAGCAAAGTAGAATCGTACGACGACGAAACCACGAAAAGTTTAGCTGCTAATTTTAAGGAAGTTATTGGACTTTTAGGAGAAGATGTAAATAGAGAAGGGTTAGAAAAAACACCATTGCGTGTAGCCAAAGCCATGCAATTTTTAACTCAGGGTTATGAAATGGATCCGGAGGAGATTATTAAATCAGCCATGTTCAAAGAAGACTACCAGCAGATGGTCGTAGTTAAAGATATCGAATTGTATTCTATGTGCGAACACCATATGCTACCGTTTTTCGGCAAGGCACATGTGGCATATATCCCCCGACATCACATTACCGGTTTAAGTAAGATCGCCCGTGTAGTAGAAGCTTTCGCCCGACGTTTACAAGTGCAGGAGCGTTTAACCACACAGATAAAAGAAGCTATTCAAAACACGTTAAACCCATTGGGAGTAGCAGTCGTTATTGAAGCCCAGCACATGTGTATGCAAATGAGAGGAGTACAAAAGCAACATTCAGTAACCACCACTTCTGATTTTACCGGTGCTTTCGAAAAAAACATCGCCACCAGAGAAGAATTCTTCAATATCATTTCCAATACATTGCATTAGGTGAAAATGTAAATAACTAAAAGGCGACTGTTAGCGCAGAGTCGTATTCAGTGCAATAAGCGAGCTGCAAATAAAATAAAGAGTTGCAATTATAAAAGTTGTGGCTCTTTTAGTGTTTGGTTAAGATTTGTAATCCAGATGTGAAAAAAGAATGGAATATCCAGTCCCCCCGCTGGTGCACGATTGTATCGTGTACTATAAGCTTTAAGCTAGCGATAATTTAAAACGTAACTAATAATTTAAAACAAACTAAAATGATGATTAAAAGAATAACGATTGTTTTATTGATGATTATCATAACCATCTCTGTATTTTCTCAAGGGAAAGGCTATGTTATTACTCAAAACGGAGATTCCATTAGTGGTGAAATAAAATTGCGTGGAGCTAATAGATATTATAAGCCTTCAACATATATTATGAAATCAGATGATGGTGATAAGATAAAATTTCTGGCAGATACCATCAAATTTATGAAGAGAGGAGATGATTGCTATTATATATTGGATATTGAACCCAAAAAACCGGAGAAAACAGAAAAGGATTTAATGGTCCTGATAAAAAATAATTGTGATAGTAAAATTTATCGTCGCCTGTATCAAAAAACTTCCAATAGTCAATATGGTGGGGCTGTAACAATAGAGGTTTTCGAGTATTATCTATATTTTAAAGGAAAGTTTGTAATAACGATAGAAAAAAATAATTTCAAAAAGTTAATTCCAATGTATTTTCCATGTGAAGAAAAATGGGTAAACGAAATCAAAAGCAAGAAATTTAAATTTAAAAAATTGTTTATTTAGGGGTTACAAAAATTTCCAAGCTATTCAGTACATCTTCCAGATTCATTCAAAACAAATTGGCTGATTGCCCCCCCCTCCCCTTTGTTGATCTGGATATAGCAGGGGGAGATTCGATTTGGTCATTTAAAAGAACAAATGCATATGGTATGAAAAATTCAATTATACCCCCCCCCGCTGGGCACGATTGAATCGTGTACCATAAGCTTTAAGCTAGCGATAATTTACTTGGGATAATAAAACTGTTTGATAAAGAGGTTTTAAAAAAAAGAAGCTGCACTGAAAAATAATGCAGTTTTTGTTTTAGAGTTTAAGTTTCTAATTGTTTTAATCACTCGATACAATCGTGCGGCAGCGATAAAGAAGAGAAATGAAATTTTTATGAGATATATTGGTTAAGTTGTATTGTTACTTTTTTGTCAATTTGTTATAGCCCCCCTCGCTAAGCGTAGCGAACACTAATTAGTTTGTCGGCATAGCGTCTCGCTATGTCGTATAACCATAGGCCTCTGGCCTAATAAAAAAAGCTTTGCTATAAAATAAAAGCCAAGGCATTTTTTGTGGCTTGTTGGTTATAATGGACAGCGGCCAAAAAAAAGAACAACGAGGCGAGGACGTTTCGCTGAGCCTCTTGCAGAACGTAGCAATTTAATAATGTACATCGCTCGGCATATGCCTATGGCTATGGCGTATTGATCAAGGCATATGGCCTATATAAGAAAAAAGCCTTGTAATAGTAATAACCTGAGTTCGACATAAAATTTTGAATTTATCTCATATAATCAAGATTATATAGGTATTCGATAGAACGTTGTTTCAGACCGCTTATAAATAGTGAGGTTCAACTGAAAATTATAAAATAATAGAAGGCTATTTTGAATAATTTTCAGGAAGAAGATCATAGCTTATAAGCGGAATCACTTATGCTTTGCATAAAAAACTGATCTACTGCGTTGTTGCTCAAAATCCAAGGCATAATAATTCAGTTGTCTGGCATTGTCAATATGCCCGTTTTTAAACTCCTTAAGGATTCGTACATCAAGAAGAGTCCCTAATAGATCTTTGATTAGCTTTTCAAATTCTATGGAACTTACTTGTTTTAACAGCCTGATTTTGAACATAAGCATTTAAAATTAAAAAAGTGGAGATGATGAGTGAAAATAATCGTATCATGGTTTCAAAATATTATGATTCACTTATAGGGTTGAACCAAATTTGAAACCTGACACTATTTGTTTAATGGAAAAAATTTACACGATTTGAATACCGATAACAAGCACATCGTCAACTTGTTCCTGTTCTTGCTTCCAGTTATCGAATGCAGAGGAAATGAGTTGCCCCTGATCTTGTGATGGGAATTTGGATATTTCTGTTAGAAACTCTATAAACTGTTTTGATGAATATTTTTTATACTTTTCGCCTCCGGTTTGGTCTTTAAATCCATCGGTAAAAAGAAAAAGATTGTCGCCATGGGTTAATTGTATTTCTTTTTCAGCAAACGGAACGGTATCATTTACAAATTGTCCGATAGGCATACGGTCAGCTTTGAGCGATAGCAATTCTGCTTTTCTTACAATATACAAAGGGTTATAAGCACCTGCAAATAGCGCTATATTGCTTTCTGAATCAACGGAAATTAACGATATATCCATACCGTCGGAAACATTACTATCTATTCCCTTATTTGTAAGTGCATGAATTAAACGTTCTCTTAGTTTGTTTAGAATTTCTGCCGGATGGTTGATTTTTTCACGCAAAATTATTTCGTTCAAAAGAGATATACCCATCATGCTCATGAATGCCCCGGGAATGCCATGTCCGGTACAGTCGGCAACAACAACTATTTTATGTTTTCCATTCTGATTTGCCCAGTAAAAATCGCCACTTACCGTATTTCGTGGACGATAAAAAATAAAATTATTAGGGAACAAACGATTCAGTATTTCGTTTGCGGGCAACATGGCTTGCTGTATTCGCCAAGCGTATTGTATGCTTTGTCTTATTTCAAGTGCCTGTTGCTTAATTTTCAGTTCTACATTAACAATTTCAGTAATATCGTTTCCATATACATGAACTGAATGAAGTGCAGGAACTCCTCTCAATAAAAGATTATAATATCTCCCTGATTTTTCAATTACAATTTCTTTCAGCTTTTCACCTGAGATAAGTCTTTTAAAATCAATGTGCTTAATCTCCGGAAAAAAATCTTTAATATTTTGATTTACCAAATCAGAATCGGAAAATAAATGTTCGGATGCCGGATTTGCGCCCAAAATAGTGCCTTTATCTGTTGTCCTGAAAAGAGGCATTGGATTATACCTTGCAAAAAGTGCAAGACTCTTAAGTAAATCTTTTTCGCTACTTGAGACTGTAAAAACATTAAGTGGGTTCCAGTTTGTTTTCTCTTTACACTGAGGGCATTCTTCCACTTCTTGTCCAATATGTATATGGAAATTTGTTTTTTTACAACTCTTGCATTTCAAAAGAGCATCGAGATTTGAAATTGTACCAGGCTTAATTGTTTTGTTGCTTAATACGCTGGAATAAGTTGAAACCAAAAAAGGGACTAAAAAAGTAAGCAAAGCTTTTTCTAGACTCAGATTAGCAAACGATAAATAAAGCAGTTCCGGATGATTAATCAGGTTTAGAACAATACCTACCAATAAGGCAACCCTTAATGAGCGTATTAAGGTTCTTTTTTTGAATGCTAAATGTAAGTAGTAGGTAATCATAGTTTTATTTTGATTGTTCTATTTTTTATGAATCATTAATTTAAGATTTTCAAGCTCAATATCGGAATGATTATTTTTTAAGGTTTTAGAAATTCCTTTTTCAAGTATTGAGCTTTGATTATCGTATTTGGCACAAGCATCACACATCACTTTGTGTATTTTTAGTTGTAGTTTTTCCTTTACCGATAGTTTGAAATGAAATTTCTTTTCTATCAGTTCAGTTGCTCTTATACATGAAAGAAATAGTATGTATATTATTTTTTTCATCGCTTTAATTTTTAAACCAGATATTTTCAACACAATTCAGTAATTGTAATTTAGACTTGTAGACTATTGGACAATAAATGGTAGGGGCAATACCCAGTTCCTGACAAATTTTTTCACTGCTTTTTTCAGTAAGGTATTTTAATCTCACACATATTCCATTGTTCAGGCAAAGCATTGAGGCATTTTTGCAAAACTATTTGAAAATCATTGTCATCAAGTAAATGGGTTTCATCGTTCTTCCATTCCTTAGGGCGTTTTTTCTTGTTGCCAACTCCCATTCATATCAGAGAATGAAGAAATAGTATTAGCTTCCATTGTAACAGGTTTATTGACACGCTTTCGGTATTGGTCAACAATTTTATGGTTCAAGATTGCGAATATCAAAGTTTTGGAGAACTATCGCCTTTGAAAGAATCCTTCTTTTGGGCAGCAGCTAAAAAAGTTTCTTGTACTAAGTCTTCTGCTGTTTCGGCAGAAGAAGTTTTATAGTAAGCCCATTTGTATAGGTCGTTTGTAATTTCGTTTACCTAGTCTGTTAAGTCTTTATTTTTCATTTTTATAATTAAAACTCAAAAATACATGTTTGGTTTCAACTTAGCACTTGGAGGGGCGGCAAAATTGCACTCTTTGGCAAAGCTACGGTTTTGAGTAATAGCTTGTGGGGCTTTAACACTTTCCAAAAAGATAAAAAAAGGCGATTAAAACCACTGTAGTTTAACCGCACATTTACAACACATTACAAAACCATTACTGGAACCTTGTTTAGATCAATAAAGTCTCCAACCTAAAGCGTATGTAAACAACGCTATATTAGAGACTTAGTAGTAGTGGCTGGCATTTATTAGACTAATTCAAGTAGTTTTTTTGTATCAATCACCTTTGCAAAATCATTATTCAAATTAGCTAAAGCAGTTTGATGAATAATTTCCGCTGAAAATTTTTCTCCATTAATTCCTATTCTGTCAAATGTTGCAGTTGCATCTGATATTAAAAAAGTATCAAATCCATAGTCCCCTGCCATTCTAGTCGATGTTGATACACAATGATTAGTGGTCATCCCAATAATTACTAAGCAATTAATTCCTTGTTTATTCAACCTCTCTTTTAAATCCGTACCGATAAATGCGCTGTGGACATTTTTTTTAATCACAGGTTCTCCGCTTATTGGTTTAACTTCATCTTTAATTTCGTACCCCGAGTGTAATTCATGAAACCGTGAATTTGGATTTTTTGAACTATGAATGATATGAAAAATTGGTAATTTTAATTCTCTCCAATAGTTCAGAATTATTGATGCTTTCTTTTCAGCATTTTTATTATTTCTGTTTTTATCCAGATAATCTCCTTGGTCAAATCCTTTTTGAAAATCAATTAAGATTAATGCTGCATTTTGCAATTTTAAACTCATTATTTAATTTTTTTAAGTTAATAATGGCAAAAGTACTTTGGTAATGCATGATGAAAAAGGTCAAACGATAGTCGTTTTAGGACAACTTGCTCTTTATTTCCGAAGGTAAGGATTCATGATACTTTTCTAGAACCATTCTCAATTGTTTTGAAGTTTTATATCCACATAAATTGGCAATGTGTTCAATTTTATAATCTGAATTACTTAGCAAACTTTTAGCCTTTTCAATTCTCAATTTTGTACGGTATTCGGCAATAGTAATACCTGTCAGCTTTTTAAAGGTTCGAGTTAAACTCCGAGGACTAACATGTACTAAATCTGCCAAATCTTCAATTGTAGAAGCCTCCTCCAAATTATGAATAATCCAATCTTGTACAGTATGTATCTTTTCATCCTGATGGCTCCTATTTTGTAAATACACGCTTTCCTGCACGTCTGTCCCATGTCTTCTTTTATAAACGACTAATCCTAATGCAACCTCAGTTGCAATCTGTTTGCCATGCCTTTCTTCAATTAAAAATAAAGCCAAATCAATACCGGTAACTACTCCTGCACTGGTATAAATATTATCAGACTTAGTAAATAAAGTATTGTCTTGTATTTTTAAAAGTGGAAATTCAATTTTCATTTTTTTAATGAAATCCCAATGCGTAGTACACACTCTATTATTTAAAAGTCCTGATTTAGCTAACAGAAAAGCACCACTACAAATACTGCAAATGGTTGTTGCATTAGAGTTAGCTCTCTTTAACCAATCGAAAAAAAATTGGTTTTCGTTACAATGAATCATTTGATGCGTACTCGAACCAGATATAAAAATAATGTCATTTTTAGTTGGATTAGTTTCCCTAAAGTCTTTCAATGCTGAAAGTTCTAAACCTGAAGAGCTCTTAATAGTTGATTGATTGCTGATGAATTCCAAATGATAATTGAATCCTAAAATTTTAGCTTCCTCAAACACTTGCAAAACACCACTTAAATCAAGAATAGTAACTTGTTTAGGAATATAAAAATAGACTTTAGATGTTGCTTGTTCCATGTTTAGTCTGTTTGATAGTGATCTGCCTTGCTTGCCGCTTAGAGTAGAGCCTGATAGCTCACTTACTTTTGTTAATCATAAAAGTAACAATCATAAGTAAACTATCAGCGCCCCCTTCATCAAACCGTACATGAAGTTTTCCCTCATACGGCTTACCGATAGAGTTCATTACTTGATGTTCACAGAAATCTACCCACCTTAAATATAGCTCATTAGCTAAACGAACCACTTAGAGCTTCTCTTTCTGCTTGAACAAGTACATAGTGACTTTTAGACTTTACTACTCTTAATAATTCAACCGAATAGGACAAAGCCAGTACTGATAGTATTAAAACTATATTCACTTC
>JBNKGY010000008.1:0-40612 GCA_050290065.1 Marinilabiliaceae bacterium | reverse complement strand
AACTTTGCTTCTACATTCACTTATCGCAATAATTATAAGCGGAAACTCTCATGCTTTGCATAAAAAACTGATCTACTGCGTTAAATTTATCGAGCCAGCAAGCTTGCCCTGCAAAATCTGCATTGTATATCACCCTTTTATGTCAAACTGAATGCAAAAAATTTTAATCGAATTCAGATTAATATATTGTTCCCTCATTCATTTTTAAATACCTCAACCTTATCCGGAGTGTAAGAATAAATTCTTTTTTCTGGCTTATCTTGCTGATTTCTGTTGTCCGGCTTGAGAAACGTCAGAAACAATATACATGTTAAAGCGTTTATAAATTGCATCAGATATGAAACTTTTAGGAACAAAACAAAACACTTATGCTTAAATACCTCTTAGACTGATAAATAGACGAAAAGTAACGACTAAATTTTGACCTAAGATTATTGAATTATCAAATATTTACAATGGACCTGATGTATTATGTATTTAATCCCATATAGTTGCATTTTTAAACAAATAATTGCCTTTCAAACATTAATTAATACAGTTTAACACGTTTATTAACCAAGACTAAATTAGATACTATTACATTTGGGGTAGCATTTCGTATTTTCACGGAAAATCAATTCGCAACTCCTTATACAAATTGATGAGATCACCACATGACAAAGAGCGAAAAAAAAGATAGACGTAAAAAAGATAAACCCAACATATTTGGATTACTAAAACCCTATAAGGGGATGGTATTTCTATTGGTTATACTTACTCTGGCAGGCAATGGTGTCAACCTGATAATCCCTCAGATTATTTCGCATGCCATTGACTCTTTTACAGGAGGAAATTATGTATTTAAAACTATTTTGATCCAGTTTCTGGTCGCCAGTACAGTAATTTTTGTGTTTAGTTATCTGCAACACATCGTACAAACTTTTGCTTCGGAGCGTGTCGCTTTTGATTTACGCAAACTGTTGTCGGATAAAATATCGCGCCAAAGTTATGCCTTTATACAGCAATCGAATCCATCTAAGTTATTAACCAACCTTACTTCTGATATGGATTCCACAAAGATGTTTGTATCCATGGCAATAACAAACATTATATCATCTCTTTTTATCATTATTGGTACATGCATTATTTTATTTACTATTAATGCACAGCTCGCACTTCCGGTGGTTTGTATGATTCCGGTTATTGGAATCAGTTTTTATCTGGTTCTAAAAAAAGTAAGGGTGCTATTTAAAAGATCACGTGAAGTAATCGACTGGCTCAATCGAGTAATCAATGAAAGCATTTTAGGCTCAGCTATTATTCGTGTTATTAATTCACAACAATACGAGTACAATAAATTTATCCAGGCCAATACCGAAGCCAAAAACTTAGGCATATCCATCTTAACTTTATTTGCCACTCTTATACCGATTATTACATTTGTTGCCAACCTGGCTACCCTAACCGTTTTGGCATTAGGAGGACGTTTGGTTATCAACGGAAGTCTGTCATTGGGAGAATTTACGGCCTTCAACAGTTATATTACCATACTTATTTTCCCTATTATAATGATTGGGTTTATGAGCAATATTATTGCACAGGCCTCTGCTTCCTATGGCCGTATTGATGATGTACTTAAGGCTCCTGAAACTGCAGACAAAGGAACTCGAACAAATCCAATTTCCGGAGATATTGAAATGAAGGATGTTTCTGTTATTTATGATGAAAAACCCGCTCTTAAATCAATTTCGTTATCCATTGAAAAAGGATCGAAAACGGCTATAATCGGTCCAACTGCCGCTGGGAAAAGTCAATTACTATACCTGCTTACAGGATTAATAAAACCTAATTCAGGACAAGTTTTGTTTGATGGTATTCCTATTGAAGATTATCAAAAAGAGATGTTTCATACTCAAATCGGATTTGTATTTCAGGATAGCGTTTTATTCAATATGAACCTGCGCGAAAACATAGCATTTAGTAATACGGCAACAGATGAATCTCTTGAAAAGGCTCTTCATACAGCAGAGTTAACTGATTATATTAAATCATTACCAAATAGACTGGATACCATGGTTTCGGAACGAGGCACCAGTCTTTCCGGAGGACAAAAGCAGCGCATTATGCTGGCAAGAGCTCTTGCACTAAACCCTAAGGTTTTGCTTTTAGATGATTTTACCGCACGAGTTGATCGACAAACGGAGCAACGCATATTAAATAATATATCCATAAATTACCCTGATTTAACATTGATTTCCATTACACAAAAGATTGCACCAGTAAAGCATTTCGAGCAAATTATTTTATTAATGGAAGGTGAGTTGGTTGCAAAAGGTACACATCAGCAACTCATTAAAAACTGCCCGGAATACATTCAAATATATAATTCTCAATTCAGCACGAGTCATTATGAATTATAACTTAAACACAGAGACCACAGAAACTCAACAAAAGAAAACGACCTTCCGATCGTTAAGGACACTCATTTGGCATATGGTTGAGGAGAAAAAAATATTGCTAACAGCATTCATTGCAATGCTTATTGCTGCTATTTTCAGTTTGCTGGGTCCCATTATTATCGGACACACTATCGATAATTATGTACAAACGAAGCAATACCATGGGGTTCTTATTTTTAGCGGTATTCTTTTAGGCATGTATTTAATCTCCATGGTGGCCGGATATATACAAACCAAATTGATGGGCACTGTGGGTCAACAAATGTTATACACGCTTCGAAATGCTGTTTTCAATAAGTTACAATCTCTCCCTCTGGATTTTTTTAACCAGAATAAATCAGGAGATTTAATTTCCCGAATCAATAACGATACAGATAAAATTAATCAGTTTTTTTCTCAGTCGCTAATGCAATTTGTGCGTTCCATACTAGTTATGATTGGAGCTGCTATTTTCCTTTTATCAATCAACTTACCATTGGGTGCTGCAGCCTTATCTCCTGCCCTTTTGATATGGATTTTCACTCGTATACTAGCCTCCTGGGTAAAAGAAAGAAATGCGCAAAGTCATGCTAGTGTTGGCAGTCTCAGTTCTGAGGTTCAGGAAAGCTTATCGAACTTTAAAGTGGTTGTGGCTTTTAATCGACGTGATTATTTTAGGAAACGATTTGCCAAGGCTAATCAGGATAATTACAAAAGTGCTTTAAAAGCCGGAATTGCCAATAACCTGTTTATGCCGGTTTATAGTTTCTTTTCAAATATAGGTCAGATGATTGTGATCATTTTTGGAATTTACCTCATCGCTAACAATCAGTTCACTATAGGACTATTAATCAGTTTTACTGCATACGTTACCAATTTTTACAATCCTCTTCGTCAACTGGCTTCATTATGGGCTAATTTTCAGGTGGCACTAACAGCATGGGATCGCATCCATAAAATTATAAATATGGAAAGTAATTTACCCATTATTGATGCTGCAGCAGATGAACACAATTTATCGATTATGTCGTTTCAAAATGTGGATTTCTCATACCCGGATGGTACCAAAGTATTACACGATATTAATTTTGAGTTAGAGAAAGGAAAAACATATGCATTTGTAGGACCTACAGGTGGAGGTAAAACCACCACCGCATCGTTAATTGCACGTTTATATGATCCCACACAAGGGATGGTATTATTAAATGGAAAAGACATCCGAAGTTATGACCCAAAGGATAAAGCTGAAAAAATTGGCTTCATCCTGCAGGAACCTTATTTATTTAGTGGCACCATCAGAGATAATATATTGTATGGAAACGAAGCCTATCAAAACCTTAAGAATGAAGAACTCATTGAACTATTGAAACAAACCGGTTTAGAAAACTTGCTGACACATTTTGACAAAGGATTGGAAACGCGGATAACCAGTATTGGCGATGGAATCAGCCTGGGTCAAAAACAATTATTGGCTTTCATTCGTGCAGTCCTTCGAAAACCTGATCTTCTTATTTTAGATGAGGCCACTGCCAATATTGATACTGTAACTGAAAAATTACTGGAGAAAATTCTGGAAAATTTACCAGCTACAACAACCAAAGTAATTATTGCACACCGATTAAATACCATTGCCAATGCCGATGAAATATTTTTTATTAATACCGGCAAATTTACACAAGCCGGCTCACTTAATGAAGCAGTTAAAATGCTTATGGAAAATAAAAACGCCAGTTAGCGTATTATTTTTCCACAATTAATAACTATTCAACCGGTTCACAAACTGTTTCAATTAAGTTTCGCTCATTAAGGTACTTGGTGTAATCACCTGTAAATTCAATGCGCGTTTCTATTGCATTTGGTAAACTACCGGTTAAACCAATGATTAACTCACAAACTTCTCTGACACCACTATCACCTCCTGTATGACCAGTTCTGTAGTCACAACTCTTATTATCAACTAAATATTGATTAAATAAAGGGTTAGCATTTCTGTTTATCTGAAAACTAGCTCCACATGATCTTGCCAATTCAACATCCAGAATGTCATCAAAAACAAAAGCAATTTCTTCAGGTTTCAAATTATTCTCTTTACATATGCGTTCTAAAGCTTTAACCTTAAATTTACATCTAAAGAAAGCAGCATTCATATGTTCGCGTGTTGCTAAAAATTGAGCGCTTTTATTTTCCTCACCGGTTACAATAAAAGTATAAGGTAAGAGTCCATTGCGAAGCCAATAATCAAGCTTGAGCATATTAACACCCATGGCATCTGGTTCGGCAAAGTTACTTCCTTCATTACCTATTTTTGCTCCATTATTAAAAACTCCGTCCCAATCAAATATATAAGCCTTAATTTTTGAAAGCTTATCTTTCAGTTCTGTTTCAGGAGTAATGAAGACTCCTCCTATATTTTCAAATTGTTCTTTAACTGTCATCTACCTGTTTTGAATGATTTCATTCGCTTTTTTCAAATCTTCCGGAGTATCAATGCACATGGTTTCATCTAAATCAGTAACAACACATGTTACCGGATAACCATTTTCAATCCATCGTAATTGCTCCAATGATTCTGCAATCTCAAGAGATGATTGTTTAAGTTTCACGATTTGCATTAATGTATCAATACGATAAGCATATATTCCTAAATGACGATAGAAGGTATGGTGCTGCATCCATTCCGATTGTTCCACATTTCGAATAAATGGAATGGGAGATCGACTAAAATAAACACCTTCACCTTTGCTGTTTAAAACTACTTTTACTTCACTTTTACTTAGCACCTGATCCAAATCATTAGCTTTTTGTATGAGTGTGGCTATTTGGGTATCCGGATTTTCAAAGCAAGCTTTAATATCATCCAATTGAGCAGATTCAAAAAATGGTTCATCTCCCTGTATATTAATCACAACATCTGAATGAAGTCCGTACTTAGCCTTAATTTTTTCCGCAGCTTCAGCACACCTGTCTGTACCACTTGTGTGATCTATACTTGTCATTACTGCTTTTCCGCCAAAACCTTCAACGGCTTTCACAATTCTTTCATCATCAGTAGCTACAAAAACATGCTCAAGGCCCTTTTTACAATTTTCGTAAACCCATTGCACCATAGGTTTGTCTCCAATCATGGCTAATGGCTTACCTGGCAGGCGGCTTGAGCTATATCTACTGGGTATTATTCCAACAATGTTCATTAAATTAGACTTTTAGTATCAAGTATCAAGATTCAGATATTGTCTTTCATAAAAGAAAATATGGCATCCTGATACTTGTGTCTTATATTACATTCTTTTGAAAATCTCTTTTATCTCTTCTTTTGTTATGTGGTTTTTCCAGTCAGGACCAAATGCGTTATTCCACATGTGTTCTAAAGCCCAGCTTACCTCAACCATATGGTCAAATTGTGCTTCGGTGCAATTTGCGGTTATGTTGGATGGGATTTCAACCCCTTGTAATCCTTGCATTTCTTTGAATAACTTATAACCTTCCGGATAATATTTTTCAAGTTGATTGAATACAATGCAGTTTCCAACTCCGTGGTGTGTACCTAAAACAACCGCTAAGCCGTATGATAAAGCATGACAAACACCTACCTGAGCGTAAGTAATACTGTTACCACCCATAATTGAGGCTACCATCATTTGCTCATCAGCTTCCAGGCGATCTTGTATCTTATTGGTAAAAACTTCCACACAAAGCTCATTTGATTTTTCAGCAAATGCTCTTCCCATAGAAGTAATCCAGGTTCCCGTTAATGATTCTACATTATGAATATAGCAATCCATTCCAGTAAAGAATCGATCCTTATCAGGTACTGTAGCCAAAAGCTCAGGGTCAAAAACAACTTCGTTAGGAATAGTGAAATCACATTTGATACCTAATTTTTTTTCAGGTCCGCTTAGGACTGCTGTCATGGAAACTTCTGCTCCGGTACCAGAAACAGTAGGAATACAAATGGTGTAAATACCTTCGTTCTTGATTAAATCAAGACCCTGATATTCTTTTGAATCCCCTTCATTAGTCACCATTAGTCCTGTTGCTTTGGCATAGTCCATGGTTGTTCCTCCACCCATGCCCACAATAACAGCAGGTAAAGAATTCTGATGAGATAAAATCTGATCGCGATATTGATTAACCAGAGTTGTTTTGGGTTCGTTGACTGGATCTATTATAATAATCAGGTCTTTGTCTGTAGATGGAATTCGTTTTAAGATATCTTCTTTATCTTCAAAGAACTTGTCAACCATAAAAACTGCCCAGTCATTGGTTTCATTTTTTCTTCGATCTACTAATTCACCCAAATGATTAAAACTTCCTTTACCAAAAGCATAATGACCTGGATTTACAAAACTTCTGAAATCGTATAGCATAGTGATTTGTTATTAATATTTAAGCTCATAGCAGAATCCTTTATCAGCTATGAAATAAAAAGAAACCACGAATAGAGCCGCTTTGTTTCAACTGTAGGCTACCATTAGTGGCTTATATTATTATCCTAATACCTTATCAAAGGCCTCGCATGTTGCTTTTAACTCTTCCGTGGTACTGTTAATTTTCAAATTAATTGAAACTAAACGTCCAATGATATCATATGATTTAGGAAGATCAAGATTATTGTAATCCTGAGGTCTTTCTGCAAATTGCATACCTACCGGACCAGCAACTTTAAATCCTTTTAAATGTTCCCAGTTCTTAATAAAGTGGTAGTTATTATTATACCAGTAAGCAACACCTCCAACACCTTCATTGGCTAATTCTGCACATTTTTCTTCTGCCTCTTTTTGAGTTGGCATAAAGAAATTTAACACAGTTGCAGAATCTCCATCTTCATCAGGAAGAGGGCGAAATGTTACCTGAGGAAATTTTTTCAGGTAATCTTTAAGTACCTTTTTATTAGCACGAAGCTTTTCAAGAATATAATCTATTTTTCGGAACTGAGCCAATCCTACAGCAGCATGAAGCTCACTGATACGATAATTGGTTCCTAAGATAGGATGTTCTTCTGCCCCCCTGTTGTTTCCAATATGACTATGTCCATGGTCACTCCAAGTATGCGCAGTAGTATAAACAGCTTCATCATTTGTAATGACAGCACCACCTTCTCCGGCTGTTATTAGCTTAAAGAAATCAAAAGAATAGCAAGCCACTTTACCAAAAGTACCTAGCATCTTTCCTTTGAAAGAACCTCCCAAAGCCTGAGCTGTATCTTCAATAAGGATGATATTATGCTTTTCACAAACTTCTACAATCTCATCGATTTGAGCCATGGCGCCTACCATATGAACAAGCATTACTGCTTTAGTCTTAGGTGTTATCGCTGCTTCAATTGATTGAGCTGTTAAACAAAGTGTTTCATCAATTTCGGCAAAAACAGGTACAGCACCACAGTTGATAACGGCTTCTACAGGAGCAATAAAAGTAAACGGAGGAACAATAACTTCATCACCAGCACCCACGCCAACAGAAGCCAATGAAACAGCATCTGCTGCTGTTCCACTTGTTACCATGTGACAATGTTTTACTCCATGATATTCAGCAAATTCTTTTTCAAATTGCTTTGCTTTCCATATGCCTTTTCTTTCAGCATCATGATTATATCTGAATAGAATCCCTGTTTCAAGGACTTCCATTACTTGTTCTTTTTCTTCTTTACCAAATAATTCTGTACCCGGCATAATTTTACTTTTAGACTATTAGACAAAGGATGATAGACATTAGATTACGCTCTATGTCTATAAACATAGCAGGGGCGATTTAGAAAAATCACCCCTTTATATAATTTAAATAGTTATCCACTTAAGGGATATAGTAGATGCTTGTATTTGATTATAAAATCTCAAGCTTCACCAAGTCCTGTACATCAAGCATTCCAACAGGTTTGCCATTGCTTACAGCAATAATGTTATCAATTTGTTTCTCTTTGAAAACACCAACAGCGGTATGTAATTTATCATCGATGTCAATAGAAATTGGCATGTTCATCTCAAAATCACTCATTTTCATGGTCAATATTTTCGATCCATCAATATTCATATGACGACGTAAATCTCCGTCAGTAAAAATACCTTTTAGGTTACCTTCAGCATCAACAACTGAAACTGCACCAGTTCCGTATTTTGTCATTTCAACAGTAGCATCAGTAACTAATGCATCCTCGCCAATTGTAGGGTTTTTGCTACCAATTACTTCACCCACTTTTAATGTCATTTGACGGGTATGATTTACGAATTCCTGGGTTCCAATCTCTGTAAAGTTATTGTTATTCAGGTTTTTCATTATCTTCCAAGGAATGGTAATGTTTTGTGCACCTAATTCAATGGCGTTTTTAATATGCTCAGGATGACGAACAGACGAGAACATAATTTTTGTGTTGTAGTTATATTTATCAACTAACTTAACACAATCGTCCACTAATTTCAAGGCATCATAACCCTGGTCTTGCATACGTCCAACCAATACACAAACGTAAGTTGCACCAGCTGCCATTGCCATATATGCTTGCTGAATGTTATACACCAAGTGAATATTAACCATCATGTCTTCATCGCGAAGCATTTTACAAGCCTTTGCTGCAACCAATGAAGCTGGTATTTTAAAAACGGTTTTCTTCTTATCTAAACCTAAGCTTAATAATCTTTTAGCTTCAGCCACAATTTCTTCAGCTGTATCTCCCAGTGCTTCAATCATTAACACAGGAACCATTTTAGATAATTTAACGATAGCTCCGTCAATATCAGTTATGCCGTGTCTGTGCATAAAAGTAGGTGTAGTGGTTAAACCATCAATAAAACCTAATTTAAATGCTTCTTCAATTTCGTTAATGTCAGCAGAATCAAGATATAATTCCATGGTAAAATATTTGTTTTTGGTGATATTAAATTTTTGTTCTTATTTGCTTTTCAATGTTGTGGATTTCAATTAAAGGTTTCAAAAACTCTTCAAGTTCATCCAATGGATACTGGCTGGCAGCATCACATAGTGCTTCACATGGTACAGGATGTGATTCAATAAATATACCATCAATACCTGCTGCTACTCCTGCACGGGCAATTGGGCCCAGGTATTGTCTAGTTCCTCCGTTAGGATCGGAACTTGGAATGCCATATCTTCTGATACAGTGAGTAATGTCAAATACTACCGGATATCCGGTTTGTTGTAACTCATAAAAGCTTCTTGGGTCAACAATTAAATCATTATATCCAAAAGTATATCCACGCTCAGTCACCATAATATTATGGTTTCCAAAAGATTCAACTTTTTGAACCGGCTTAATCATGTTTTCAGGAGCTAAAAATTGACCATGCTTAATATTTATTGCCTTTTGTGTTTTAGCAGCTTCTGAAACTAATGAGGACTGCATACATAAATAGGCAGGTATCTGAATAATATCCAACACCTCTGCTGCAGCTTTAACTTCTGATGCTTGATGTACATCAGAAATAACCGGCACATCAAATGTATTTTTAATTTTCTCAAGCATCTTTAATCCTTCTTCTAAACCAGGTCCATGGTAAAAGTCCAGAGAACTTCTATTGTCCTTGATATAAGAAGATTTAAAAATAAATGGAAGATTAAGGTTTTCGGCTATCTGCTTTAATTTCTCAGCAGTCTTCATCATTATGGATTCATCTTCTACTACACAGGGGCCTGCGATTATAAAAAGATTGTCCTTGCCAAACTCTTGTTGGCCTACTTTGATATTCTTCATGCGTTGTATTTGCCTTATTATTCTCGACGAAATTAATGAGGATAATCGAATTAAACACAATGATTTGTCATGTATTTTCTAATCCTCTCTATTTAAAAATGGAGCATATTTGATTGTTTTTGATAGAACAAGTCAAAGCTTCAGATGTATTGACAATTCAATTCTAAATAACACGTATGCGATCCATTTTAAAATGCGGGCTAAAAATAGTAAAATGTTAGCACTTTATTTGTAAATAACACTAATATCTCAAAAAAAGAAGTCTGAAGTGACCATTTTTAAACCTCAGATAATAAGTGATCCAAATAATATTTTTTGTAATACCGAATTTATTTTAGAGTGAAGCAAAAGTAAATAAGAACAACTATTTCTGAACTGATCCATGTATTTTAAAGCTATATGTCTTTATTTTATTCTCTACCTTTGCACCACAACCATTGAAATATAAAGCACCTTGAAATTCAATCCATATAAAATAGATTTACCTGTTACCGAAATTATTGATGAGGTTAAGGAAGTACTGAGTATTGAAAACACCCTAATTGTGAATGCACCTGCCGGAGCCGGAAAAAGTACATTGCTACCTTTAGCATTGTTGGATGAAAAATGGCTGGGACAGCACAAAATAATTATGCTTGAGCCCCGAAGATTGGCTGCTAAAACTATTGCACTGAGGATGGCGCAGCTGTTAGATGAAAAAGTTGGGGAATCTGTTGGCTATCGCATTCGTTTTGATAATTGCGTTTCTAACAAAACAAAAATAGAAGTAGTTACTGAGGGGATTTTAACCCGTATGTTGCAATCTGATAACGCCTTGGAAAATGTGGGTCTGGTCATTTTTGATGAGTTTCATGAGCGTAGTCTGTTTGCTGATGTTGCTTTAGCTTTAGCTCGTGAATCTCAACAAGTATTACGCCCTGATTTAAGGTTGATGATCATGTCTGCAACGCTTGATCTGCCTAAGCTATCCGGGCTTTTAAAATCCAAGGTTGTAAAAAGTGAAGGTCGACAATATCCTGTGGAGATTAAATATCAGGGTGAAACAGATATGATGCTGTTACCTGAATTAAGTTCTCGTTTAGTAAAAAAAGCCATTAAAGAAGAAGATGGTGATATATTGGTCTTTCTTCCGGGAGAAGCGGAGATAAAAAAATGTGAATCCATTTTAAAAAGAAGTCTTAATAACATTGCGATTCATCCACTTTATGGTCAGTTACCGCCAACAAAACAAATGGCTGCTATTCTTCCAAACAGAGAAGGAAAAAGAAAAGTAGTTTTAGCTACCTCGATAGCAGAAACGAGCTTGACAATAGAAGGAATAAAAGTGGTTATTGATTGTGGGTTTGCACGTACCATGAGATTTGATCCAAGATCAGCTTTATCCCGGTTAGAAACAGTTGAAATAACCAAAGATGCGGCTGACCAAAGGGCTGGGCGTGCAGGAAGACTTAGTGCAGGTGTATGTTACAGGATGTGGACAAAAGCTACTCAACTTCGTCTTAATGATCATCGAACACCAGAGATTCTTGATTCCGATTTGGCCTCATTAGTGCTGGATCTGGCGGTTTGGGGTATATCAAAACCAAGCGATCTGATCTGGCTAACACCGCCTCCCAAAGGGGCTGTAAGTCAGGCCTCATCTTTATTGCATCAGCTTGAGGCTCTTGAAAACGGTAAGATTACCGACCATGGTAAACAAATAAATAAATTACCTTGCCATCCGAGAATTGCTCATATGTTAGTAATGGCTGAAGAAGAAGGCTTGTCTGAGTTAGCTACTGATGTGGCAGCTATTTTGGAAGAAAGAGATCCTTTAGGAAAAGAAGCTGGTATTGATATCAACCTTCGAATTGAAGCGTTACGCAAAAGCCGAAAAGGAATTTTGAGTAATAAAATATTGAACAGAATTGAAAAAGTGGCTGCTCAATATCGAAAGATGCTGAACATTGAAATGGACAAGAACTCTGTTGATCCTTTTGAAACAGGATTACTTTTAGTTCATGCTTATCCCGAAAGAATTGCACATTCTAAACCCGGAAATAATGCACAATTTAAAATGGCTAATGGTGCTATTGCTGCAGCCGGACATAAAGATGAATTGGCTCATGAAGCCTGGCTTGCTGTAGCGCATGTTAACATGCGGGATTCGATGGGCAAAATATTTTTAGCATCACCCTTAAATCCAAGGGACCTGGCACCAACGGTGAAGGAAAAGGAGTTGGTTGAGTGGGATACGAAAAAAGGAGGCTTTACAGCAGTAAGTAATCTTTGTGTGGGGCATATAATCTTACAATCAAAACCCTTACAAAAATACAGCCAACAGCAAAAAACAGAAGCCATATCTCAAGCAGTGGTAAAAGAAGGAGAATGGTTGCTTAATTGGAGTGATGAAGTAAAACAATGGCAAAACAGAGTATTAAGTCTAAGGATATGGAATGAGGACGAGGAATGGCCCGATGTGAGTATTGCTTGCTTATTAGAAGAAAATAAAGATTGGTTATCTCCATACCTGACGCATGTAAAGAAGCCTGAAGATTTAAAGAGAATAAATCTAAAGGATGTGTTACAGCATCATTTAAGTTATGAAAAACAACAATTATTAGAAACACTGGCACCAGAGAAAATTGAGATACCTACCGGTTCTAAAATAAAAATTCAATATCATTCCAATGGTGAAACTCCAGTATTACCTGTTCGATTGCAAGAAGTTTTTGGGTGGCAGAATACCCCTGCCATTAATCAAGGTAAAACAAACCTTTTAATGCACCTGTTGTCTCCGGGATTTAAACCTGTTCAAATTACTTCCGATTTAAAAAGCTTTTGGAGTAATGCTTATTTTGAGGTTAGAAAGGAACTTAAATCAAGGTATCCAAAACATCATTGGCCCGAAAATCCTTTAGAGGCAAAACCAAATAGAAAGTAGGTAAAACTTTTTTAAAACAATGCATATTAAATCAACTAACCTGCTACTATTATCAAATTGCGAATGAATGTTTTCTAAAAAAACCTTCTAATTCCCCATTATTATTTATATCTTTTAAGAAGCGATTTGCTTGGGATGTTCGTGAAATTAATTCTTGAATTGTCTATCAACCTGTCGATTTGAGAAATTATTTACGCAAATAACTCCAGAGAATATTGTTCCGATGAATCATTATTGGAGGGGGAGTAAAATAAAGAGTCTCAAGTTTAGCGAAAGAAAGAGATTATTAAGCAGCTCTGCTGTAAACATTTTTCAAGAATAATAAACACTTGTAATGTTTAAACGGTTAGTGGTTTAAAGTAGATAAATATCAAACTGAAATATTTAAACTGCATAATTTGGAAATCTCTTCCGAACTTGATTAGAAGATCAGGTATTGAGTAATGAGGAAAATTAATAAAATAAAATTGGAATAGCCATCACAATAAAACACTACAGATTAGCGAGATAGATTTTTATTTGTGCGCGATTTCAGTTTTCACTAAATATTTAAAGCATGAAATACCTCACAATGCTAACTCTTTTGTTGTTTGTTTTCGCAATCAACCAAGCAGAAGAAACAAAGAAAATTGGGATCATCGAACATCTGGATGATTATATTCCCGGAGATATAAAAATAATTAATACCAAAGGGGATACTGTGGCCATTAGTAACATTATTAAAGAAAAGCCAACAATATTAAACTTTGTATATTACCGCTGCCCAGGAATATGCACCCCTTTAATGGATGGAATTGCTGAAGTGGTCAATTCTTCCGATATGAAATTGGGCAAAGATTATCAGATAGTTACCGTAAGTTTCGATTATAAGGAATCCTTTGACTTAGCACAAAAAAAGAAAATCAGCTATTCAACTGTGGTTGAAAAACAAGGTTTTGAAGATGGATGGTTGTTTTTTACTGCAGACAGTGCCAATATAGCAAGATTAACAACATCAACAGGTTTTTCTTTTAAGCGCACAGGTAACGATTTTATTCATACAGCAGGCATAGTACTACTCAGTCCCGAAGGCAAAATAACCCGCTATTTAAACGGCACGTATTTCTTACCATTTGAATTTAAACTAGCTGTTATCGAATCCTCAAAAGGAATACCAGGACCAACAGTGAACCGGATTCTTCAATTCTGCTATAGTTATGACCCAACCGGACAGGCTTATGTATTGAATATTACTAAAGTTACGGGAATTTTGATTCTTATTATTGCAGCTCTCGTGTTAATCGTATTAACAGTGAAACCTAAAAGAAAACAAATTTAAACCTGTTCACATATGTCGAATCAAAAATCTATTGAATCCTATGTAAGTTTTAGAGATGAAAAAGGTAAGTACAAGGGGATATTTGCCTGGATTTTTTCTACAGACCACAAAAGAATAGGACTGTTATACCTGTACTCCATTATTACATTTTTTCTTACAGGGGTTTGCTTGGGTATAGCCATGAAACTGGAGCTAATAGCGCCGGGCAAAACAATTGTTGACCCGGCCACATATAATGCCATATTTACTTTGCATGGTGTTATCATGATTTTTCTGGTTGTTATACCTGGGTTACCAGCTGTATTTGGTAATTTTTTGCTTCCCATTATGATAGGAGCAAAAGATGTAGCATTTCCTAAATTAAACCTAATGTCGTGGTGGGTATATGTTATTGGAGCTATGGTGGCCTTGTCTTCATTATTTATGGCAGGAGGACCACCAGATACCGGATGGACTTTTTATGCTCCATACAGCTTTAAAACAAATACAAATATGTTACCTGCTGTGATGGGAGCCTTTATACTTGGCTTCTCATCCATATTAACAGGAATTAATTTTGTAGTTACCATTCATCGAATGCGCGCACCCGGTATGACCTGGTTTAAAATGCCTTTATTTCCATGGTCATTGTATGGTACAGGATGGATTCAGATACTAGCCACTCCTATTGTTGGTATTACCTTACTAATGGTTGTTGGGGAGCGACTTTTACATATTGGATTTTTTGATCCTGCTTTAGGTGGTGATCCAATATTATATCAACACTTATTCTGGATATATTCCCATCCGGCCGTATATATAATGATATTACCTGCTATGGGAGCTATTTCTGAGATCATTCCAACATTTGCCAATAAATCTATTTTTGGATATAAGGCCATTGTAATTTCAACACTGGCCATTGCTTTTGTTGGCTATTTTGTTTGGGGACATCATATGTTTACATCCGGGATGAGCGGCACAGCACTCTACACTTTTTCATTGCTCACCTTTTTTGTGGCCATTCCAAGTGCCATCAAGGTTTTTAATTGGGTTAGCACATTACATAAGGCTTCCATTCAGCTGGAAACGCCTTTTTTTTGGGCGGCATCCTTCCTGTTTGTTTTTATGATAGGTGGCTTATCAGGTTTGGCATTAGGTGCTTTAGCCACTAATGTGCATTTACATGATACGGCCTTTGTGGTGGCACATTTCCATTTTATTGTCTTCGGAGGTGTTGGTTTTGGTTTTATGGGGGCAATTCACTATTGGTTTCCTAAAATTTGGGGAAGGATGTATAATAGTCGATTAGCAACAACTGGCTGGATACTTTTCTTCATTGGATTTTGTACGCTGTACCTACCAATGTTTTATCTTGGAATTACAGGTATGCCACGTCGTTATTATGATTATGTCGATCGCTTTCACGGACCCAATATTGTATCTACAATAGGTTCCTGGGTATTATTAACTGGATTGATTATTATTATTATCAATTTAATCAGATCAGCAAAAAAGGGTCCCATTGCCCCAAAAAACCCATGGGGTGGACGCACCTTAGAATGGACTATTGAATCTCCTCCAACATTGGAGAATTTTGAAGAGATTCCCGTAATAGAAAAAAGACCTTACGATTACAGATAAAATAATAAATATGGATACAAGCCCAACAATACAACATGTTCACAGAGACGACGAAGCCTCTAAATTGGGAATGTGGTTGTTTATATTTACTGAGTTACTGCTATTTGCAGGACTATTTATTGTATATGGTGTCTACAGGTTTCGAAATCAGGAAGCATTTCACTTAGCTGCTAAGGAATTAAGCGTTACAATAGGAACTATCAACACATTAATATTATTAATAAGTAGTACAACCATTGCCATGTCAACATCAGCCATACGGCTTAAAAATAAAAAACTAACCATTATTTTATTGGGAGTAACATTATTATTGGCTTTTACATTTTTAGTAAATAAATATTTTGAGTGGAGTGGTAAGTTTCATCATGGTATCTTTCCCAGTAGCGACACACTTCATGGATTAGGACATGGTGATACTTTGTTTTTTGGGCTGTATTTTTTTATGACTGGATTACATGCATTACATATCATTGTTGGATTAATTTTAATTTCAATTGTATTTATACGTGTTATTAAAAATACAATAACAGATGATAATCCTGTATTATTGGATAATTCAGGGTTATATTGGCATCTGGTTGACCTTATCTGGATATTTCTGTTTCCTTTATTCTACTTAATCACCTAAAATCAGAACGATGGAGAAACATACGAAATCACACATAGTGCCATATAAAACATATTTATATGTACTGCTGACATTGATTACATTCACCCTAATTTCAGTAGGGATAACATACATCCATTTGGGGAGTTTAACCGTTTTTATAGCCATTTTGTTGGCCTCTGTAAAATCAACTTTAGTGCTTATTTATTTTATGCACTTAAAGTTCGATAATAAGATATTGCAAATACTAGTGCCTTCCATATTTATTTTGGTGGCCCTAGTTATATTGATCACATTTCTCGACTATAATTTCCGCTAATAATGATAGATAAAACAGCTAATAATGCATCAAGTTTTGTGGAACAGGTAGATTCGGCCTTTGTCTTTATCTTTGGGATTTCACTTTTTTTTCTTATTGCGATTACCGCATTTTTAGTTTATTTCATAATTAGATACCGCAAAAGTAAAAATCCTAATGCAACACATATTGAAGGCAACAATACCCTTGAGGTTGTATGGACGGTTATACCTATTCTACTTGTTTTGGTAATGTTTTATTATGGATGGTCCGGATGGAGATTTGAAAAAGATATTCCGGAAGATGCCATGCCAATAAAATCCATTGCCCGCATGTGGAGTTTTTCATTTCAATATGAAAACGGACATATTTCTGATACTCTTTTTGTTCCTAAAAACACCGCTATTGATCTGGATTTAGTTGCTATGGATGTTATTCATAGTATGTATATTCCATCTTTTAGAATAAAGCAGGATATGGTACCGGGTAAAAAAACTCACATATGGTTTGAATCTGCAAAAGAAGGTGAGTATGAAGTGTTTTGCGCTGAATATTGCGGATTGCGTCACTCTTATATGAGATCGGCAGTAAAAGTAATTCCCAAAGAACAGTTTGAAGAATGGTATAAATTAAATTCCGTTGCTGTTTCCACAGGTAACGCAGAGATGGATAAACGCTTAACTGGAATGGGTGTAATGCGTAAATATGGCTGTAACGCCTGCCACACTATCGATGGAAGTAAATTAGTTGGTCCTTCCTACAAAAATATCCTGAGCAGAACCAGAGTTGTTATCCGAAATGGCAAAGAGTATGAAATAAAGGCGGATGAAGATTATATCCGTCGGTCTATTTATGAACCTAATGCAGAAGTAGTAAAAGGGTACGAAAGCGGATTGATGACACCCTACCAAGGGCAGATTACGGATGAGGAAATTAACCAGATAATAGACTATTTTAAATTACTTTCAGAAGATTGATGTTTTAAACAAAAATAGTCCATTTTGATAGTAATCGCTAATGATATCGTATAAACAAATAAGCACCTTCGGAAAGTTCTCTATTTCACTACCTGTGGCACTCACCTGTTTTGCGGGATATGTGCTCTTTGATGGTCAGTTATCCTATGGTGGCTTATTGGCTTCATTGGGTATATTTTTTCTTTCGGCAGGAGCATCAGCAATAAATCAATTTCAGGAAGTTAGGTACGACGCTCTAATGGCTCGCACGGAAAATCGCCCCTTACCAACAGGTAGGCTCAATAAATCAATAGGAGTATTAATCATTTTGCTACTTGTTGTGGCCGGAACGGTATGTTTGAATTTTTTTGGATGGAAAGCTATTTTATGGGGATGGATTGGATTGCTTTGGTATAATTTGATTTATACACCGATGAAACGTTGGAGTGCCTTTTCTGTATTTCCGGGAGCCATTATTGGGGCTATACCGCCAATTGCAGGCTGGATTGCAGCCGGAGGGTCAATATACGATGCGAGAATTCATTTTTTGGCTTTCTTCTTTTTTTTAGGCCAGATGCCACACTTTTGGTTACTTGTGCTTAAATATAAGGACCAGTATAAAAAAGCTGGTTTTCCTGTAATTACTGACGTTTTATCCAAAAATCAAGTAGTACGAATTAATCTGATCTGGTTTTTAGCCACCTATATTTCTGCATTGTTTTTACCTGTATTTGAGCTGGTTGATAAAAATAGTATTGGATGGATAGTGACAGTATCCAGCGTATTAATGATGGTCTGGTCTTTAAGAATTACATTTCTAGCTAATAAAAAAGACCATACTCCTTACCTGCGCAAAATGTTTGTTTACTTTAATTCTTTTTATCTGCTAATCATGATATTGATTTACATTGATAATATCTGAAAAAGGAGTACTCTTTATTCTATTTTGATATTGGAATTTTAATAGGCTACGAAAGTTAATCTGGTATTCTTATCAATTCCGGTTCCTCTTTCTGGAATTGTTTCATTTCTTCTATTACTAATATCATGTCTTTCAAAAATTCCTCAGAGCATCCTTTCTTCTTGGCAATTTCATAGTAAGCTTGCATTGTTTCAACTGCGCAAATATCTGTACCTGATATTACAAAAGCTGGTCTGTCATTTTTAATGCACTTTATTAATATGGCTTTTTGATCTTTCATGATGAAATATGATAATTTATAAATGTAAATATATGAAACAAGCATGGCCAGAGCAAATTATTGGACATGTAGTGGTATTTTTATAATATCTATTGAACATCAAAGTCTAAATGATATTTAAGCATCCTAACCTCAAATTTTTCAAGCTGACTTGCTAATCCTGCAAAAACCAACTTGTATATCAGTATTTTATATCAATCTGAAACATTGTTCTATCGAATTCTTTATTAATAAATATATGATAAGGTAAATTCAAATTTCCTTCACTCTTTTGTGCAGAATCTTTTCTACTTTGTCCCTCTTTCGTTAGTTTGGAATGAACTTTGAAAGAAAAGCTTCGTAATATATATTTGTAAGAGATAAAATCACTAATAATATAACTGTCATGATGAATAGATTTCTGATTTCTTTCGTTTTTCTGTTTCTGATTTCATTAGCATTAATAGCACAGGTTACAGATGATGATCCGTTTAAAAAAATGAATGAAAAATATGAGAATAGGCTTCATAAAATGAATTCGGATTATGAGAGGACTACTCAGCGCATGCAGCAAGAGTATGATGACAAATTGAAGAAAATGAACGAAGCCTTTATGAAATATTTAAAAGGTGGATTTAATGAGGTTGAGCAGAAAGAACAAATTGAAAAACCGGTTGAAGTACCAAAGCCTGTTGACCAACCCGTGTTTGAAACTGATATTGAAACTGAATCTAAAAAAGCTCCGGAACCCATTGCGCCAAAAATTGCGTTAATTGAAGCTCCCGCCTACTCTATATCTCCCATAATCAGAAAACCAGAAGCAGCAGATAATTATAAACAACCAATTACTGTTGATTTTTTCGGTAGCAAAGTGAATTTATTGATTGATAGACGAAGCGGCGATTTACATCTAACCGAAGTAAAACCCAAAGCATTTGCGCAATATTGGGGTGATTTTTCAAACACTTATTATCAGCTTTATATTGAGTCTTTATTGGATTATATTGAACAAACAAACCTGAACGACTGGGGAATTTATCAAGTTATTGATCACACAGCTAAACAATTATATACTTCTGGCAATAACCGCGAAATGTGGAAGTGGGCCATATTAAATCAAACTGGTTATCAGGCCAAAATTGGATATAATGGAAACAAAGTATGCTTAATGCTTCCTTTTATGCAACAAGTTTTTGAAAAACCTTATTACAGTATTGAAGGCTATAATTATTACCTGATGAACAATACCTTAGGAAACAAAAGCATATATACTTACTCCGAAAATTTTGGCGGTGCTGTTAAAAAGCTGGATTTGAATTTGCCTTATAGCCTTCATTTTAACAATCCGGATAACGTAATAACGAAAACCACAAAACTACCAAACTCAGAAACTTTGGTGCAGATCCCGATGAATAAAACAACACTGGACTTTTTATCCAGCTATCCACAAACAGATAATATTGTGTATTTGAATGCGGCAATGTCAGCATCAGTTAAAAATGCATTGTATGAAAGCATTCAACCTGTCATTAGGGGTATGTCTGAAACAGAGGCCGTTACTTATTTATTAAATTACTTGCATCATTCCTTTGATTATAAAACAGATAGAGACCAGTTTGGCAAAGAAAAAATGTTCTTCCCTGAGGAAATTTTCTATTATCCCTATTCTGATTGTGAGGACAGAACAGTATTATTTACCCGGTTGGTAAATGATTTATTAGATATGGATGCGATTGCACTTACCTACTTTAGCCATATGGCGGCAGCGGTATCTTTTTCAACTCCCATGGATGGCTATAACTTTACAGTGGCAGGTCAAAATTATACAATTTGCGACCCCACTTACATCAATGCTCCAATTGGAGCGGTTATGCCAGAATACCGAGATTATACTCCATTGGCTATTAAAATAAATACCAATAAAAGCATGGGGAATATCTGGCAAAGCATTGGAAAAACCATAGAACAAAATAATCAGGATAATATATATATCAGCGAACGTAAACTATCTGAAAATGGCAAATATATTGTTTCGGGGTGGTTTAAAAACAGTATAACAATTGGTAATTTCTCTTATTCTGCATATGCAAATACACGTGATTTATGGTTTGCTACATTTAGTGAAGGTGGAGATTTAGAATGGTTTGTGCCGGTAAGTTGCTCAGGATTTGCATATACGAAAGCTTTTAACGTTGGAAAAAATGGAAATGTTTATGCTTTGGTCAATTACACCGGTTCCATGACCATGCAGAATACAACGTTGGGGCAAACCGAAAATGCATCTCATGTAATACTGGGGCTTTCGAATAAAGCTCAGCCAATTTTAGCTGAAAATATCACCTTTGAAGTTCCTGCAGGGAAAAAATTGGCTTTTTACGGAAAATACAAACCTGATGGAACCAAGGTTGATCTGCTCTCATTTCCTACTGATAAGATCGTCTTTGATTCCGATATCACCATTGATTCAAAAAATGAAGTAGTAGTTCGTGGAATAGTAGGTGAAATTGAGGGTCTAACCAAAGATGTTCCAATTAACCTTTCCAATGCCACATATAGTCCGAATGATGATATACAAGAGAAAATTAATACTTTAAAACAACAATCTATTAACCAACATATGGTCGGTTTATTTGCTGCATTTAATGTATTGTCGAAAAATGGAGGACATATGTCCGGCTTAGATTTCAGAAATCTAATTAGAAAAAATAATCCAGAATTCCGTAAAACAAATCCCGACATTTACGAGGGACTTTTAAGAATGCAATTTGTTGTAAATAAAGGTGGAGTTATACAGATTGAAACTTATAAAAGCCGTGAGGTGGATTTACTGTCAATGCAAATAAGCAATAACACCAATCTGCAATTGATAAAATTCTCTCCTGACAACTATAAATTAGTATTTTTAAACGGCGTAAAGATACGTATATCAAGAATTTGGCATCATCTTAATTTCATGAAGTTAAATCAAAACGGAACTATAATATTCGATTATGATAATGATCATTCCCAAAGAAAAGTGAATTTGAATGATTTAATTATGTAGGTTCACCTGATTTGAATGACTAAGTCTCTTGATTTCAAAATTAATACGAATATGCTTATATTGAGCAATCGTAACAAACCTGAATACGATTAAAATTTGAATGCTCCGTTTTTATTAAAATGATAATGATGGAAAAAGATATGAGATTAAATCAAATACAACTTGATTTCTTGTTTGATGAAAACCAGAAGCAAGGTTATGAATATCTACTTGAATACGGAGTATATTGTAGCAGTTGTAACTCTACCTGTAGTAAAGGAATTAAGGTGAAAGAAATTTACTTGAATCACCTGAATGATATTGTAGTTCATGGCACTTGTAATGTTTGTAAAAACAAAGTAACACGAACTATGGAGTATGGTGAAGATATTAACTTTTATCAAAAAGCAAAAGAGTTCAGGCTAGCATTAAAAAATTAGAAATGCAAAGTATTTATTAACCTGAGTTCGATATTACAAGCGGTTACTTTATTTACCAATAGGGCATGACTATACGATCTGTGGTTTAAACTGGAGAATGATAATACCAGAGAGGTTACCACCATATGTCAACGTTTAGTTAGTATACCCTTGCACTTGAATTGGTAACCCACCATACTTGTTATATGGATACATCACCAATAATTAACAGATGAAGGAACAGTATGTTTTCGATTTGTTTTCAACCTGGTTGACAGATCCATGGTGAATACAATGAGAAATAATGCTTCTCCCTTGCAATTCTAATATCAGTAAAAACTGCCTAAGTACTTATTAACCTCATTTTCACCAGATTTATCATTAACCAAAGTTCGATTATAATTTTAGATTTCATGCTATTCGCTATTCATAGAATGTAATTCCACCTCTTTGGCTGATAAACATTTAACTTTCACTTTACCAATTGACAATCTGCTCTGATTGACTTAAATTTATGGCATGTGAATCAATTTTGAGTTCCGAACTTTGGATTAAGGTCGACATCTCTGCATTTTTTCAATTAATTATTTAGCCATATGAAATATAATTTACTAGGAAACACAGGTTTGAAAGTATCAGAACTATGTCTTGGAACTATGACTTTTGGAGGTCGTGGTATGTGGACAGCTATTGGCACACTCCCTCAGGATCAGGTTAATGCTTTAATTAAGCAATCCGTTGACGAAGGAATTAATTTTATTGATACAGCCAATATCTATAGTGAGGGATTGAGTGAAGAAATGACCGGTAAGGCTATTCGTAATTTGGGATTAAATAGAGACGAACTGGTTATCGCCACAAAGGTTTTTGGCAAAATGGGTGATGGTCCAAATGATGAAGGACTTAGTAGGAAACATATTCTGCAACAAGCAGATGAGAGCCTTAAAAGATTACAACTCGATTATATCGATTTATACCAAATTCATGCCTATGATGCTCAAACTCCAATGTTGGAAACACTTGAGGCACTAAATACCCTGGTTGAAAGTGGTAAAGTAAGATATATTGGTTGTAGTAACCTGGCAGCCTGGCACATCATGAAATCACTAGGTATAGCTGAACAGCATCACCTTAAAAAATTTATTTCATTGCAGGCCTATTATACTATTGCAGGGCGAGATTTGGAAAGAGAAATAGTTCCTTTGTTGAATGATCAGAAAATGGGGCTAATGGTTTGGAGTCCTTTAGCAGGAGGGTTATTAAGCGGTAAGTACAGTCGAGATAAAGAAACCAAAGATGGACGTCGGGTTAATTTTGACTTCCCACCGATAAATAAAGAAAAAACCTATGATATCATTGATGTAATGAAAATTATTGCTGATGCAAAACAAGTATCTGTAGCACAAATTTCATTGGCTTGGTTGTTACATCAAAATGCAGTTACTTCTGTAATAATAGGTGCCAATAAACAATCTCAGCTAAGTGATAACCTGCAGTCTATTAATGTAAAATTTAGCAATGATGAACTTTCCAAACTCAATGAAGTAAGTGCTTTAAATCCGGAATATCCTGGTTGGATGTTAGATAGACAGGGAGCCGGCAGAAAATAACATTTTAATATATATACCCATTGATAAATTACAATGGTTTTTTTGTGAAGATAAATCAACTTCATAATTCAATGATGTTGTAAGTATATCAGATAGTAATTAATTGGAAAATATTTTATGGTTCTTTTTTATAAATTTACCGCGTTTAATTACTGTTGATTAAAAATTGATGGATAAAATCTCAACATATAAAATTTTCCCCGAGCTGAAATTTATTTTTAACTATCTATCAGGTAGTATTAACGACCATGACGTAATACTACTAAAAATGAATGAAAAGTCAGATCCTATTGTTAATGAAGATTCTGTGACAACAATGGATACTCATAGTTTACGAGGTTTTTGAAGTTCATATTCAGATAGATAATAAAGAGCCTATTTTATCCAAGGACAAAGCGGACTATTTACCCTGTCAAATTAGTTGTCATGGTAAAGGCATTGAATAAGATTATCAGGGGTCAACCAGAATAAGAGGAAGAGAAAATTACAGGGTGCTGTAGACGAGGATGAAGGTTTGCTTATGTGTTTGGATAAAGACGATGAGCCATAAATAAAAAATATAGTACTGAAACATTAAAAATGAAAGTCTGGATGACTAATCGTATGACGTATTTGAATAGTGTTATTAATAACATTCAATGAAGTTATCCAAATTTTTATTCTTCTATTTATCCCTCACTTGTTATAAATAACTATAGAATACCGGCATATAATAAAGACAAAAAAAATCATTCCTCTTTTAAAATTTGCAAGCAACAATATGCTTTTGTGCTATTACTCCCTCTGAGTTAGAGTGACATTTCACCCTATTTAATTAACAATCAATTATAACCTTATTTCACTAATTGCGTACTAAAAACTAAATCAACAGGTACAAAATTGGTTAAGTTATTTTTATTTACTGAAGATATAACTTAATTTTGCTGCCATTACAAAAGAATTATTGGATGAATTTGACTGGAAGAAAGCTGGTGAAGGCGAGAAAATTACTTTTTTATATTGTTGATATTCTTGATAAAAACAACATTGAGTATCATTTAGAGGGGGGAACATTACTTGGGTTAGTTAGAGATGGAGATTTACTTCCTTGGGATCATGACATCGATTTATCTATTGACATCTCAAATGCAAAGAAACTGAAAGATCTTCGTAAAATTTTCTGGAAAAAAGGACTTAAGCTTAGTGCTCGAAAATACACCAAATCATTTGGGGCAATTGAAGAAGGTCAATATAGAATTCTAAAAGTAAAACCAATTGCGTATAATTTACTACGTATTTTCTCAAAAAACTATAAATGTAAAGCAATGGTAGGTGATATCTTTGTGAAGGTGAGCAACGATAAACACACTTACTGGCAAGCTAAAGAAAAGATTCTAAGAGTAAACAAAGAACACTACGAAGGGCATGACACTATACAATATAACGGATACAATTTTAAAATACCTGTAAATTACAAGGATTATCTCACTGCAAAATATGGAGATTGGTCTATCCCGGTTAAGGAGTGGAATTGTGGTCAGGATGAAAAAACAATTTGCGCTTAAACCACTTTTTATACAATAGTTACTATCACAGTTAAAATTAATTGTATTGTAGAAAATAATATTTCAAATGAAATACAGTTTTCTGCAATACTCTAATAGTTTGTTTAAAATCATATCCCGAAGAATCAATATTTGAAATTCTGAACTCCATGAAATAGGTATTAAAACAATAACGTTATTGATACCTTTCCTTACTCTCAACTATTAACCACAGTTCGACATAAAATTAATGGCTCAGACCGCTTATAAATAATTGGTTTCAAGGAATATTTGCGAAGACATAGCGGGCTATGGTTAGCAAATATGACGAAGAAAACAGGTGTTTATAAGTGGGAATTACTATTTTTTTATTAAATGTCCGATATACTTCTCTAAATTTTATCACCATAGCTCGCTATGCTTCAAAATTTTATATTGTATATCAATCATTTAATAAAATCTGAGTTCTTTAATTTTAATCGAACTGAGGTTAGATATGTACATTAGCCGATAAAATGTTCCAACTCCTCCTTGTATTTAATCTCGCATCCATATATCTATCAACATCTTAATCAGTGTAAAACTTATTATTCACCTTCAATTCCATATTTAACACTATAAATTAACCACTTATAGGGATTGCCCACGATATACAATACCTCCATCTTTGCATTATTGATTTAGTCTAAATAAAAGGTCGTTATGCAAAACAATATATTGCAGATAGCTGTTAAATTAAAGTACTACAAAAGGTTCTGCTATGATTGAAGTTGATGTAAAAACACTGCACGGACATTTATTTACTTGTAATAAATGTAATAAGTTTCATTTTGAATTTAATCAGATCGGTATTGACTTTTCTAGCTTTGAAGTCATTAAGAACTTCCACAAATATTTAGAAGAAGTTGATGGTAAACAATTTGAGTCTTTAAATAAGGAAACCAATTATAGAAGGAAAATTCATATACCATTCCCAAAGACAGCTATCAAATTAACATTGAACCATACCGACTTAATGGAATTAATTATACTTCTGAACACCTTTATTGATGAATATAGCGAAGAACTTAAAGCCCATACATTTATCAGACAATTATCTGAAATAAAGATCGGTCAACTTAATTAGATTCATAAAAACATGGTACTCCATTCAATCTGTAGATTTATCAAGTCATTGAGCACACAGACTGCATATTTATTAACAAATAATGTATGATTATGCAATCTAGTGAATATTTAACAATTATTCACTATTAAGTATTGTATTACCTTTTTTACTTGATTCGCAGATATATACAATTAACTCACTGTGCTTAAAACATTAATACAATTAACTATATTCATAAACTCAATTTTATTTCTAAATTTTTAGATCTACTTTTGCGCAAATTTTAATATTGCTATGGAAACTAAAGAATTTATTAAGGGAAATTGGAACACTTCAATTGATGTGAGAGATTTTGTTAGAAAAAACATTTCTCCGTATTCTGGCGATTACAGTTTTTTGAAAGGTCCAAGTAAAAAAACAAGTAAATTATGGGACATTTGCACCCAGGCTCTTAAAGAAGAAAGAGCTAATAATGGAATGCGAAGCGTTGATACCAAAATTGTCTCGACCATAGATTCTTTTCCCGCTGGTTATATTGATAAAGAAAATGAAGTGATCGTTGGTTTACAAACTGATGATCTGTTAAAAAGATCCATGAAACCTTATGGTGGTTTTAAGGTGGTTCAAAAGGCGCTTTCTGAGCATGGCCTAAAACCGTCAGATACCATTACAGAAGCCTTTAGTAAATACACAAAAACGCATAACGATGGCGTTTTTGATGCTTACACTGACGAGATCAGAAAATTTCGTTCCCTTGGATTTTTAACCGGACTTCCGGATAATTATGCACGAGGAAGAATTATTGGTGACTACAGAAGGGTTGCCCTGTACGGCATCAACCGGTTAATTGAGTTCAAAAAAGAAGATCAGAAAAACATTACTGGTCCTATGACAGATGATACCATCCGTCTTAGAGAGGAAGTTGCAGAACAAATAAAAGCATTATACCAGATGATAGAAATGGGAAATGCTTATAATCTTGATCTTACCCGTCCTGCTGAAACGGGTAAAGAAGCTGTACAATGGACTTACATGGCTTATCTGGCAGCTGTTAAAGAGCAAGATGGAGCTGCTATGTCATTAGGAAGTGTATCTTCTTTCCTTGATATCTATATAGAAAGAGACCTTCAGGCCGGTATTATTACAGAAGAAGAAGCACAAGAATATATCGATCATTTTGTGATGAAACTGCGTATGGTTCGTCATTTAAGAATGGAGGCTTATGAGCAAATATTTGCCGGAGATCCAACATGGGTTACTGAGTCAATTGGAGGTATGCTTGTTGATGGAAGAAGTAAAGTGACTAAAACATCGTTCAGATTTTTAAATACTTTATACAACCTGGGTCCTTCTCCTGAACCCAATATTACCATCCTTTGGTCAAATAGTTTACCTCAGGGATTTAAAGACTATTGCGCTAAAGTATCAATTGACACCTCATCAATTCAATATGAAAATGATGATTTGATGCGTTGCAATCGGGATAGTGATGATTATGGAATTGCTTGTTGTGTATCCTTTCAGGAACTCGGAAAACACATTCAGTTTTTTGGTGCCCGGACAAATTTAGCAAAAACACTTCTTTTAGCACTCAACTCCGGAAGGTGTGAAAACACCGGAACGCAAATGATTGAAGGGATTCCTTCAATGGCTAATGATACCTATTTAGATTACGACAAAGTAATGGATTACTTTAAAGTATCCATGAAAGAAGTAGCTCGTGTATACAATGAATCTATGAATATTATTCATTACATGCATGATAAATATTACTATGAAAAAGGTCAAATGGCTTTAATTGATACCAATCCAAGAATAAACCTGGCTTACGGTATCGCAGGATTATCAATTGTTGCCGATTCCCTTTCTGCCATTAAACATGCCAAAGTTAAACCCATTAGAAATGAAGATGGTTTAACTGTTGATTTTGAGATAGAAGGCGATTTTCCAAAGTATGGAAACGATGATGACAGAGTAGATTTAATTGCCAGAAACCTGGTAAATCATTTTAGTACCGAGTTAAGTAAACTACAAGTGTATAAAAATGCCAATCCAACATTATCTGTATTAACCATTACATCAAATGTTGTATATGGTAAAAAAACAGGGGCTACTCCTGATGGAAGAGCCAAGGGTGTTGCCTTTGCTCCGGGTGCCAACCCAATGCACGGACGTGATACTCATGGAGCTATCGCATCTCTGAACTCTGTTGCAAAAATCGATTATAAGGATTCTCAGGATGGTATTTCTAATACATTTTCAATTGTTCCAAAATCACTTGGTTCAACCGAAAAAGAAAGAATCAGTAATCTGGTTACTGCCTTGGATGGTTACTTTATGAAGAATGCCCAACACCTGAACGTTAATGTTTTAAATCGTGAACTGCTTGAAGATGCAATGGAAAATCCTGAAAATTACCCCCAATTAACCATAAGGGTATCAGGTTATGCCGTTAACTTTATTAGATTAAGTCGCGAGCAACAACAAGAGGTATTGTCTCGTTCGTTTCATGACTCAATGTAAAGAAGGCTGACTATAGACATAAGTATAAAGACAAAAGACATTTATTTTTCATTTTCGTCTTTATACTTATGCCTCTTATCTAAAAAATAAACATGGCTTCAACATTAAAAGTACATTCTATAGAATCATTCGGGACACACGATGGACCTGGAATAAGGATGGTTATTTTTCTGCAAGGATGTAACTTAAAATGCCTGTATTGCCATAATCCGGATACAATACAATTACAAGGAGGCTCAGCTCAAAATATTGACGACCTGGTGAGAAGGGCCGGGAATATGATACCCTATTTTGGTAAACAGGGAGGTATCACTGTTTCCGGAGGTGAACCTTTAATACACAGTAAAGAACTTATTCCTTTTTTCAAGGCTTTAAAAGAAAAAGGTATTCATACCAATATAGATACCAATGGATCGGTATTTAACCAATATACTAAACAGCTATTAGACGAATATGCTGATTTAATTATGGTGGATATTAAACACACAAATGAAAAAGGATATCAGGAACTTACTAGTGCAAAAGGGTTAAACAAAGCTGAACAACTAATACTACATCGTGAGCAAAGCAAAAAGTCTTTTTGGTTAAGATATGTATTAATTCCTGGATATACAGATTCACCTGAAGAGCTTATAAAACTGGGGCAAAAGTACAAAGACTTCGAATACCTTGAAAAAATAGAAATTCAGCCATACCATAAACTTGGAACTCATAAATGGGAAGTTTTAGGTGATAAATATGAACTGAATCACGTAAACGAAAATACACCTGAACAAATTGAAAAAGCGCACCGAATACTAGCTCCATATTTTAAAGAAGTCAAGATTAACTAATAAAACAACAAGATCAAATGGGTTTATTTACTCCTCCTGAAATAATTAAAATAGCAGGTCAAGCTGCCTTAACAAAAGATAAATATCCTTTTAAAAAGATTCTAACCTTAAGCTTTATGGCCGGAGCCTACATAGCTTTTGGAGGCTTATTATCGATTCTTCTTGCTGGAGGTATGCCTAAAATAACAGCTGAAAATCCAGGTATTACCAAATTTGTATTTGGGGCAGCTTTTCCTGTGGGGCTTATGATGGTAGTAATGGCAGGTGCTGAATTATTCACCGGCAACAATGCTTACTTTATGCCAAATGTATTAAGTAAAAGACAAAGGTGGACTGCACCTCTCAGAAATTGGAGTATTGTATATGTAGGCAACTTTTTCGGTGCTATTTTTGTAGCCTATTTCCTAACTCACTTAACAGAGGTTATTTCTACTGAACCCTGGACAAAAACTATTTACAGTATAGCCGAAGCCAAAACATCAAATCCTTTTTATAAAACATTTTTAAAGGGCATTGGAGCCAACTGGCTGGTTTGCCTTGCTCTATGGATGGGCATGTCTGCTCAACATACTAGTGGAAAAATTCTTGGGATATGGTGGCCTGTAATGACTTTTGTGGCTTTAGGATATGAACACTCTATTGCCAACATGTTTTTTATTCCTTTAGCCATCTTTGAAGGTGCTCAAATTACATGGACAAGTTTTGTAATTGACAATCTTATTCCTGCAACCTTAGGAAATATTGTTGGAGGTGGATTTTTTGTTGGTACACTGTATTGGTATGCCTTTGAAAAGGATTCCCAAAAGTAACAAACAAGGTCATTTTGTGATCAGTAATGGCTTAACAAACATAAACAAATCCGACTATATTTGTTAAACAGTTTAATACCTGTGTAATTTACCTCTGATTTAGTTTATATAGTTCCATTTTTTCTATTTTTACAGAAAATATGATCTAATGGACATTTCTAATTTTCAACAGTTACTAAATAGCTTATCAACTCTATTAAAGGGAGAAGTTTCTTCAGAAAATATTGACCGGGCTCAATATGCAACTGATGCCTCTGCTTTTCGCGAAAAACCGTTGGGAGTAGTTTGGCCCAGAGATCTTGCCGATTTGCAACTAACTGTTGAATTTGCACATAAAAATCATATTCCTGTTATTCCTCGCGGAGCAGGCACCTCACTTGCCGGACAAGTGGTAGGCAACGGTTTAATCATTGATACTGCAAAATACATGAAACGCATTATCGAATTAAACATTAAGGAAAAATGGGTGATTGTTGAACCAGGCGTTGTACTTGACGAACTTAATAAAGAATTACAACCTCATGGTTTATTTTTCGGTCCGGAAACATCTACTTCCAACCGCTGTACAATTGGAGGAATGGTTGGAAATAATTCCTGTGGCTCTCATTCTTTGGTATATGGAAGCACCCGGGATCATTTACTTGAGGTTGAAGGATTTTTAGCAAATGGAGAAGAAGTTAACTTTAAGGAGCTTTCAACACATCAGTTTGAGAAGATATGCAAACAAGATAATCTGGAAGGTTTAATATATAATGAAGTAGCTGGTATTTTAGAGCCTTCCGAGAATCGAGCTGAGATACTTAAAGAGTTTCCCCATAAGGATATCCACAGACGAAACACAGGCTATGCATTGGATATTATCTCACAAATGCAACCTTTCAGTCCCAAAGGTAACAACCTGAATCTGAGCAAACTTATTGCCGGATCAGAAGGCACTCTAATGGTAATTAGTCGGATAAAACTAAACCTGGTGGATACTCCACCCAAAAACACTGCATTGGTTTGTGCACACTTCAATTCTTTACAGGAATCGCTAAAAGCCAATCTACAGGCATTAAAACATAACCCACGTGCAGTTGAATTAATCGATGATAAAATTATTGACCTGGCTGGTCAAAGTACAGCCCAGCAAAGCAATCGTTTTTTTATTACCGGAAAACCAGAAGCACTGTTAGTCATTGAGTTTTCGGAGGATAACAAAGAAACGCTTAAAAAGAAAGTTGACAAACTGATTGCTGATCTTAAAAATAATGAATTGGGATATGCCTACCCTGTTGTTGAAGCTGAAAACATTAACAGAGTTTGGGCTCTTCGTAAAGCTGGTTTAGGTGTATTATCAAATATGAAAGGCGACAACCTGCCCGTTGCCGTTATTGAGGATACCGCGTTACGTCCTGAAGATTTACCTGCCTTTGCCAGAGATATTAAAGAATTACTTGAATCTTACAATAAGGACTGTGTATTTTATGCACACGTTGGATCTGGAGAACTTCATCTTCGGCCGGTTTTAAATTTAAAAGATCCTCAGGATGTAATTTTATTCAGAAAAATTGCCAAAGAAACTGCTTTACTGGTAAAAAAATATAATGGTTCACTTAGTGGAGAACATGGAGATGGTCGTCTTCGTGGAGAATTTATCCCATTAATGGTAGGAGACATTAATTACAAGTTATTCTTGAGAATTAAGAAAGTATTTGACTCTGAAAACAGATTAAATCCGAATAAGATTGTTGAAACTCCTCCAATGAATAGCTTTTTAAGATATCGCCAGTCGAATCCATTAAAAAGAATCAATACGGTATTCGATTGGAGTGATACCGAGGGGATTGTCAGAGCTACTGAAAAATGCTCAGGTTCAGGTGATTGTTTAAAATCAGAAATTATTGGAGGAACCATGTGCCCCAGTTATATGGCCTCGCACAACGAAAGGCATACAACCAGAGGCAGGGCAAATACACTTCGCGAATACTTCACCGGGACACTGGAGGTGGATAGTTTATTTATGGAAGAGGTGCATGAAGTGCTAAGCATGTGTTTATCATGCAAAGCCTGTAAATCAGAATGCCCGTCTGGTGTAGATATTGCAAAACTAAAAGCAGAATTTTTACAGCACTATTATATCCAGAAAGGTATTCCATTAAGTACCTTATTCGTAGGGAATATGCCTGCTATAAACCGACTGTTTTCATTTACACCCTGGATTTTTAATTTGGGAGTATCTGTTCCTGTATTAAAAAAGGTAATCCCATGGATTATTGGATTTAATACCAAAAGACCTCTTCCTCAAATGTCAAATAAAACACTAAAAACATGGGCTAAGTGGCATGGAAAAGCTCCTGCCATTCAAAAAACCGTTTATTTATTTGCAGATGAATTCACTAACTATTACGAAAGTGACATTGGCATAAAAACGATTATACTATTAGAAAGATTGGGCTATCGTGTTGTTGTTCCTCAGCATGTTTTTAGCGGACGCACCTATATTTCTAAAGGACTAATTAAAAAGGCTAAAAAAATTGCTAATAAAAACATTGAGTTACTGGCGCCAATGGTTTCTTCACTAAGTCCGCTAATAGGGATAGAACCTTCCGCGGTTCTAACATTTAGAGACGAGTATATTAGTTTAGCTAATGATAATTTAAAATACGAAGCACAAAAAATAAAAAAACACACTTTTACTATTGAAGAGTTTCTAGCTACTGAGATGAACAGGGGGAAAATCAGAAAAGAAAGTTTCACGAGTGAGAAACGATCCATCAAATTCCATGGGCATTGCTACCAAAAGGCACTTTCGTCGACAAAACATACCAAACAAATCCTTTCATTTCCTGAAAACTATGAGGCTCAGGAAATCCAGTCGGGATGTTGCGGAATGGCAGGTTCGTTTGGTTATGAGAAAAAATCATATAATATGTCGATGAAGATTGCTGAAATGAAACTATTGCCCGAAGTAAGAAAAACAGAAAGAGATGTATTAATTGCAGCTTCGGGAACATCATGCAGACATCAAATAAAAGATGGAACTGACAGAGATGCCTTTCATCCTATAGAAATATTATATGAAGCCTTAATTAAATAGTACTTGCAAAAAACTCAAGTGGCAGATAAGAAAGCTTCATTTTTGAGGCTTTCGAAGCTCGTAAAATGTGAGTTTACTGCCGTAAATGATCATTTTGAGAGCAAGAGTAACGAAAAAAATGGAGCTTTCTTGCTGACACTAAATAGAATTAGACTAATTCAACTATAGGTTTCATACCAATTACGATAATATCATCCACTTGTTCAAAGTTACCCATCCATTCCTCTAATTTCTGATGCAAGATAGCCTTTTGATCATCAGCGGGTAACTTATGAATATTCAACAACAGGTGCCTGAATCTTCTGTATTTAAACTTTTTACCTTCAACCCCACCAAATTGATCAGCATAACCATCTGAAAATATGTAAATGGTATCATTGGGTTCAATGGCAATCTCATGTTTGGAAAAATTCAAACCATCAACCTTATAGCCAATTGGGAAACGATCTCCTTTATATACAAACACTTCATTATTTCGAACCAGGTATAATGGATTATATGCACCTGCAAACGATATTTTACGCTTATTTTTATCAATAACGCACAATCCAATATCCATTCCATCATTGACAGAACGTTTATCAAACTCTACATCGTCAGCATCTTTTCGAAATGTCTTGATCACTTCTGCACTTAACTTATCCAGTATCATAGCCGGACATTTTTCTCCCCCTATAGAAACAATACTTTTCAACATGTCATATCCAATAATGGATAAGAATGCTCCAGGAACTCCATGTCCGGTGCAATCAACAGCTGCTACATAAAGAATATCATCTTCTTCATGAACCCAATAAAAATCTCCACTAACCACATCTTTAGGCCTGAAATATACAAATGAATCAGGTAATGATTGCTTCAATCGGTTTTCTGAAGGTAGTATAGAATCCTGTATTCTTTTAGCGTAATAAATACTATCTGTTAGGCTTCTATTAATTTTTGAAAGTAACTCTCTCTGGGCTTCTATCTTCTTTTTATTAACAGCTTTTTCCTCTAAATTTTTATAGGCAGATTTATATTTTCGAATCCGATAATTAATAATTGACTGAACTAAGAAAATGAGCGCAATAATATAAAAAGCATAGGCATAATTCGACATCCAAATAGGTGGAATGACTGAAATATCCAGCTCAATTTGATCCTCTGACCAAACAAAATCATTATTAGCTCCTTTTACATGTAAAGTGTAATCTCCTGCAGACAGATCTGAAAAATCAATTTCGTTATCATAGGAAACTGGTCGCCAATCATCATCAAATCCTTCCAGATAGACTTTATATTTATTCTTTACTGGCTCTGTAAATTCTAATGCTGCAAATTGTACCTTAAGCAATGAGCTCTTTCTATATTTTAAAGTAATTTCCTCAACATCTGTCCTGTAACTCTCTATCTTCTTACCTTTATGATATAACTCCATCGAAGTTAAAACCACATTGGGCTTGTAATCGTTGTATTTAATTGAGTCGGGATTTATATATGCCACTCCTCCAATACCTCCAAAAAATATCGTTCCTGAATTATTATAGGTAACAGCTCCTTTGTTAAAAATATAACCTGGTAATCCATCTGTCATATCGTAATTAAAGATATTTTTTTTCGGATCGATATATGAAATACCTTTATTCGTACTTAACCAAATCCCTGAGTTTTGATCACAAAATATTCCATTGATCATATCATTGGCTAAACCATTAGAATGACTATAATACCCTAATTCGTCCAGGTCTTTATTGTAAACTGTAATTCCGGAACGCGTACCTAATAAGATTCTGTTATTTTTATCTTCAGCAATTGATAATATATAATTGCTACTCAAAAGGTTTATCGAATCACCATTATTCCGCAGGTAACCAAAATTTTCAAATGAGCTATGATTTCTATCCAAAAAATTAACCCCTTCACTTGTTCCAATCCATAAAATTCCTTTGGAGTCCTGGTACAAACTATTTATTTCATCACTACAAATTGACTTTCCATGTTTTACATCTGAAAAGAAACTTTCAATGACATGCCCATCATACATATACAATCCAAACTGGGTACCAAACCAAATACAACCTTTAGCATCTTCTACAATGGTATTTATCTTATTTTGTTCTAACAACCCTTTAAATTCCTCATTTTCAGCATAAGAGAATTCATTTATTGTACCTCTGTTTTTGTAGTATACATATATTCCTTTGCCTGTTCCAATCCATAAACGGTTTTTAGAATCTTCACACATGCATAATACCTGATCCATTCCTTTTCGATACAAAGATAAATTAACAGGATAAGCATACATTGTTCCCATCTTCAAATCCAGAATCTGGATACCTTTGGAAGAGGTTCCTAACCATATTTTATCCTTATTATCAATATGTATACTCGAAATGTTATAATTCTGTAGCTCTTCAAAATTACGGTTGGCCTCACTTAAACTATTAAATTTTTTAGGCTTAAAGTCCACCTTCAATAACCCGTCATACTTGGTTCCAACCCATAGTAACCCTGAACTATCTTCAATTAAATGGGTAACTTCCTTATCCGTGATCAAATTTTCAGATCGATTATAGAAAGACTCTTTATTAAATCCAAGTACATTTGAAGTACTATTATAATTCATTTTTCGAAGTCCTTCTTTGGTACCTATCCAAATAACTCCTGAAGAATGTTTTAACAAAGCTCTAACACCGGATTTTATTTCCCTTCCAAAATTTATTTTACTACAGATATAACTATTGTATTCATTTTGCACTAATTGGTAAACCCCCTGTTCTCCTGAAAGCATATATGATTTATCAGCAACCTGTAGAATATCATAAATCCCTCCAAATTGATTAGAAGTAAATCCCAGTGGCCTATCAATCGCTATACTCTCAGAAAGATTATCAATTTTATTAAATTGGGTGATTCCTTCTTTGGTTCCGACCCATAAATATTTTGAAGATTTTTGAATTAAAGGAATTGTAATTTTTTCCTGAGGTTTAAATACAGTACTATAAACTTCAGATACTTTTACCAATTCCCGGTTTATATTTAAGTTGATAATATAATTATCAGTTTTAATCCATAAGGTTGAATCCTTGTCTACAGATAATCCATAAATATTATCCTCCGGAAAAGTAATGCCACTAGAAATAGAACTATAGGTAGTGAACTTATCTGTGATTCGATTCCATTTATTTAATCCATCACCAATGGTTCCAATCCACATATTCCCTTCCGGATCTTCACATATACTTTGTATATAATTCCCGGAAATAGAATTTACATCATTTACTTCATGGCGATAAACAGTAAAATTATAACCGTCAAATTTATTGAGTCCATCCTGAGTACCAATCCATATAAAGCCTTTACTATCCTGAAAAATTACCGTAACGCCATTTCCAGACAAACCATCCTGAATCGAATATGATTTAACTATTGCATCATGAGTCACTTGGGACACTGCAAATAATTGCATGTGAACAATAAAAATCATATATGCAATAAAGAGTAGGCTCTTACCTGTTATATTTGGATGTTCAATGTAGCATTTCATATCAGCAGCTAAGTTAGCAAATTGACCCTATTTAAAAACCATTCATGAAAAATATTACTTCAACTTAAATAAGCTAATGTCCTATATACATTAAAAAAAACGAGTATGATCCCTTTTTCTGGCAAGTAAAATATCCCAAGTCCTGATCAAATAAATTTATTAAATAACCTACGGAATATCAAACGCTAAAATGACATATACCCTACAACATATAAATATCTAGTACCAAACTTATCCTAAGTCAAACAAGAAGATTTTTAATCTAAAAAAACAAAGGCAATTAGTTTTAATTTATACCTTTCAATGATATAACAAAACCAGTTGCCTTTTATAGTACGATGTAAAAGATTCTTTGTTTCAGAAAAAATGCAATTTGGAACTATTCCATTTCATGAGAAAATATTTAAACAATTCACCAATAACAGCTATTAAAACCATGGTGTTCATACCCTGATTTTAATACTTATGAAATTGTAACAGTATACTTCTTTATATTACATATTAACTTTGAGCCTTATCAACAAACCATTGTAAATTTTGAGATTTCGGACGCTCGATTGGTAAACCATAAAGTCGATCCCATATGAGCTGTGTTAATACACCTAAAGCCCTTGATACCCCAAACAACACAGTGTAAATCGGATACTCTTTAATTCCATAACTTGTTAATAACGAACCCGAAATAGCATCCACATTAGGCCATGGATTTTTCACTTTACCTGTAGCACTCAACACGTCTGGCACAACATTGTAAATTCTATTTACTAACTTAATATATGGTGCTTCAGGGATATACTTATTGGCAAAGTCAAGTTGAACCTGAAATCGGGGATCCGTCTTTCTTAAAACGGCATGTCCATACCCAGGAATAACTTGTCCTTTTGCTAATGTTTCCTCTGCATACTTACGAATTTGCTCCTCATTAGGATCTTCATTACCAATCTCTCTTTTCATTTTATTTAACCAATGCATAACATCCTGATTGGCCATTCCATGAAGAGGACCTGCCAATCCATTCATTCCGGCAGAAAAACTATAATACGGGTTTGACAAAGCGGACCCTACCAAATGAGTTGCGTGTGCGGATACATTACCTCCTTCATGATCAGAATGTATAAGCATGTACAATCTCATTAATCTTTTCACTTCCTCACTATCATAACCCATCATATGAGATAAATTGGCAGCCCAATCTAAACTTGGATCCGGTTCAATATGTTTACCTCCATGAAATACTCTGCGATAAATATAAGCCACAATCCTTGGCAGTCTTGAAATTAAATCCATTACCCCTTCGTAGGTTGGATCCCAATAATCTTTCTTATCCATTCCTACTAAGTGAGCTTTTCTGAATTGCGATTCAGTAGACATGGCTAAAATAGCTGTATTAAACTGAATCATTGGATGCGCATCTTTTGGAAGAGCTTCTATTACATCGTAAACATGTGATGGAATACCTTGAGCTCTTACGGCCCATTGCTGACTAATATATTTAACATCATCATCTGTTGGTAGTTCTCCGGTCAACATTAAGTAAAAAACACCTTCAGGTAATGGCTCACCATCTTCATGTATTTTTGGAAGTACTGTTTTTAATTCGGGGATGGAATATCCTCTAAACCGAATTCCTTCTTCCGGATCTAACTTTGATGTGCATGTGAGTAAACTTACAACTCCCTTCATTCCTGTAAGGACCTGCCCCATGGTCACATCTTGTAACTTTACATCTCCATGCTTTTTTGCCAGTTCTTTTACTTTTGCAGTTTTAGGTTGGGCTACTTCAATTAGTTTTTGCTTTAAATAATCCATGAGTTTTGTTTTATTATGTCTATATGGAACCAAATATTAAATGTAGGATAAAGCTTCAAATACTCCTATTTTCATCACAAAAACAAACCTTACTGAAATGAGCTTACACCACTAACAAACCAACATAATTTACTAATTTTTGTTTAAAAATAATAATCAAATCTAAATATTACTCAACAAACACATTTTATAACTCACTGAATTTTAGTAATATCTTTTCATTATTATCATCCAAATAAATATTTCAAATCATTTAAAGAAAGAGACAGTTATGAATTTAGACTCTAATTAATCTAAGTTCAACATAGAATAAGCATGATGAAATGCTGTTTCTCTATTATTTTTTTGATATTGTTTCTTCTAATATTTTAATTTGAGCAATATAAACTCCTTTTTTAGGTGAGATATATCAATCCCTTTATCTTGATATCCTATTGCTTGTATCAATAATCTCCCGTACACATTTTTGATAGTAAACATTGTTGGTTCTGATAAATTTAGGGAGGTTCTATAATTTAAATATTTGATATTCATAAATTTAAGAATTAAAACCTTTTAAAATGTCTTAACAATACAAGCCTACTGGTAAATGTGGGTTATTTGACGAACAAGAAAGCGTTCAAAAGCTTTCAACAATAGGCAATCCGCGAGAAATACTCTCAGAAGCTAATGATTTTATGACATTTATAACCATCTTAGAGTCTAATCTTTCAAAGAAAGATAAAAAGAGTAATGCCAGAGCTCGACCATTTGATGTAGTTATGATGTTCAAAATTATGATTATACAACGTTATTACGGTCTTGGGAACAAATAAATTGAGTATCAGATAATAGACCAAACAAGTTTCAAGAAATTCTTACACATCAAAAGTAGTGACAAAGTTCCTGATGAGAAAACGGTTTGGCTGTTCCGCTAAAACCTGACGAAAGCATGTTTGGTAGAAACAATTTTTGAGCAGTTCATCCTGCACTTAGAGTCCAAAGAGTTGATTATGAATGAAGGTAAAATGGTCGATGCCAGTTTCACCATAGCTTCATGTCAATGCAACACACAGGTAGAAAACGAAATCATAAAAAAAGGGGCAGCGAATAATTAGGGCCTAGAAAACTTTGAGTTAGGAAATTTACTACCCTCAAAATTTAAAAAAATGAATTTTTAGAACTCAACTTAAGAAATGTATGGAACGGAACGGTCCTCTATAAACCTGAATTCGATTAAAAGTTTTAGTATTCAGATTGATATAAAAGACTGATATACAAGGCAAATTTTGCAGGGCTAGCTCGCTAGTGTGAAGATTGCATAATAGCCATAAAAATCTTATA
>JBNKGY010000007.1:0-41555 GCA_050290065.1 Marinilabiliaceae bacterium | reverse complement strand
TATGGTGAAAAAAGTGGGAGCCAGAATTGCAGCTGCGGTTGAGGAATATATGAATGATAATGGTTTAAGTAGCCAGTTGTCAAATTATAGTTGGGAATTTAACCTTGTTGAAGATGAAACACCAAATGCATGGTGTATGCCAGGAGGAAAAGTTGTTGTTTATACCGGAATATTACCATTAACACAAACCGAAGATGGACTGGCTGTTGTTATGGGACATGAGATTGCACATGCAATTGCTCGCCATGGTAATGAAAGGATGAGTCAGGAAATGGGTATGCAGGCAGTGGCAACAGGATTGCAAGTTGCTTTAAGTGAGAAACCGGAGCAAACCCAGCAAATTTATATGGGAGCCTTTGGTTTGGGTGCTCAGTTTGGTATGCTATTGCCATTCTCTCGTAAGCACGAAACAGAAGCAGATAAGATGGGACTTGTTTTTATGGCCATGGCTGGTTATGATCCTGGGGTTGCCATTGATTTCTGGACTCGGATGTCTAATGCAGGAGGTCAAAAGCCACCGGAATTTATGAGTACACACCCGGCAGATAATACCAGAATTAAAGATATAAAAGCTTATCTGCCTAAGGCCAGATCTTATATGAAAAAATAATAAGCCAGTTACCAAGTCTCTATGTTCGTTATTATTTCTAATAAGAGTCTTTTGATGCTAGCAAGAAAACCAAATATTACAGAGGCCATTGAGTGAAATATATAGGTTTATATACTTATTTTGAAAAGCATTTAGAAAAGAGGCAAGAATCTTTGTCTCTTTTCATATAAATGTTCAATGAGACTATACACATCTTGATAGTTTTATTACTTTTGTGGTGATTAGAATTTCGGCAAAATTTAATATGAAAGATTTTTCAAAGTTTAAAGTTTTAGGTATCACGCTATTGGTGACAATGTCATCATGCGTTGTTGGTGCTATTGACTTAAATGCCGAAACTCTTCGCTCTTACGGTTTTGAATTTGATATATCTACAAATGATAAGGTTCAGTCTTATCAAAAATCAAAAAGGGTATGTGTTCAAAATCCGAAAAAATATTCATTTAATAAGCTAGTAGAGTCAGGGAGGTATAACTTTATTGCCAGGGGATTAACTCTGGAGCCTTATATTGTATTGCTGCGCTTATCTCCAATTCACTTTAATGTACCCTTAATAAACAGGGAAGTGAATAATGGTATTGTAATTCAAAAAAGTAGTTATATTGGTGCAAGTATTCTTAACCGAGCAGGACCAATATCGTATTCTATCTAGTATAAATCCCTAACATTCGTTAAGGAATATCCAAATTTTATATTTAAACATCTAATACTTTGGCTGCACACAATAGATACTGTTGTGCCCGGCCTGAAAAATTATTATTATGGCATTTATTAATGATATGGTTACCAAGTTATTTGGTAGTAAATATGATAGAGACCTTAAGGAACTCAACCCTGTTGTTGAAGTTGTAAAATCGGTCTCTCCACAAATTGAAACACTTACTAATGACGAGTTAAGAAACAAAACATTAGAACTAAAAGCGAAAATTGCATCTTCAATAAAAGAAGAGAATGATACGATTGCAAAACTAAAAGCTCAAACAGATGATGATAACTCAAGCGTTGCTGAGCGTGAGAAAAATTATGCAGAGATTGATAAGATTGAAAAAGAAATAGATGAGAAAATTGAAACGGTATTAAATGAAATACTTCCTGAAGCTTTTGCTATTTTAAAAGATACAGCACGAAGGTTTACTCAAAATGAAACAATTGAAGTAACGGCAACAGATTTTGACCGTGATTTAGCAGCAAATCGTGATTTTGTTGAAATTGAAGATGATAAAGCCATTTGGCATAATTCATGGGATGCGGGCGGTAATATGGTTACCTGGGATATGATTCACTATGATGTTCAGCTTTTTGGTGGAGTAGCCCTGCATCAGGGTAAAATTGCTGAAATGGCAACGGGTGAAGGTAAAACACTTGTGGCAACTTTACCCGTTTTTTTAAATGCATTAACAGGTAGAGGTGTTCATTTGGTAACTGTAAATGATTACCTGGCTAAACGTGACTCGGAATGGATGGGACCACTATATCAGTTTCATGGATTGTCTGTGGATTGTATTGACAGACATCGTCCAAATTCAAATGAGAGACGTAAGGCCTATTTAAGCGATATTACTTTTGGTACCAACAATGAATTTGGATTTGATTATCTAAGAGACAATATGGCCACTTCTCCGGAAGATTTAGTGCAACGCAAACATAATTATGCTATTGTCGATGAGGTGGATTCGGTGTTGATTGATGATGCTCGTACGCCATTAATTATTTCAGGTCCTGTACCAAAAGGTGATGATCAGTTATTTGAAGATCTAAAACCTAAAGTTGAAAAACTGGTTGATGTTCAGCGTCAGTTAGTTTCAGGTATTTTGGTAGAAGCAAAAAAGAAACTTAAATCGAATGACTCTAAAGAGGTAGAGGAAGGTGCTTTGTTGTTGTTACGTGTATTTAAAGGCTTACCAAGGAATAAACCATTGATTAAGTTTTTAAGTGAACCTGGTATAAAAGCCAGAATGATTAAAACAGAAAACTATTACATGCAGGAGAATAGTAAGAATATGCATATTGTTACTGATCCCTTGTACTTTGTAATTGATGAAAAACATAACTCCATTGAACTGACAGAAAATGGCATTGATTTAATTACAGGAGATTCTGATGATCCACATTTTTTTGTGCTTCCGGATATTGGTTCTGAAATTGCTGAGCTTGAAAAAACAGAATTATCAGATAGCGACAAATTAGAGAAAAAGGATGCTTTACTGCAAAGCTATAGTGTGAAATCAGAAAGGGTTCATACCATCAATCAGCTTTTAAAAGCGTACACTTTATTTGAAAAGGATACCGAGTATGTGGTAATGGATAATAAAGTGAAAATTGTTGATGAACAAACAGGTCGTATTATGGACGGCCGTAGATACTCAGATGGTCTTCATCAGGCCATTGAAGCCAAAGAAAAAGTAAAGGTGGAAGCGGCTACTCAAACGTATGCAACCATTACATTACAGAACTACTTTAGAATGTACAATAAACTGTCTGGTATGACAGGTACAGCTCAAACAGAAGCTGGTGAGTTGTGGGATATCTACGAACTAGATGTAGTGGTAATTCCTACAAATAAACCAATTGCTAGAGACGATAGAGAGGATAAAGTTTATAAAACCAATCGCGAAAAATATAATGCTGTTATTAAAGAGATTGTTGAATTAGTTAAAGCAGGACGTCCTGTTTTGGTTGGTACTACTTCAGTTGAAATTTCCGAACTATTAAGCCGGATGCTTAAAATCAGAGGAATTAAGCATAATGTGTTAAATGCCAAGCTCCACCAACGTGAGGCTGATATTGTTGCTGAAGCCGGGGGTAAAGGCGTTGTTACCATTGCAACAAACATGGCCGGTCGTGGTACTGATATCAAGCTTAGCGAAGAGGTGAAAAAAGCAGGAGGTTTAGCAATTGTGGGTACGGAACGACATGAATCACGTCGTGTTGACCGTCAGTTAAGAGGTCGTGCTGGTCGTCAGGGTGATGTTGGTAGTTCTCAGTTCTTTGTTTCTTTAGAGGATAACCTGATGCGATTGTTTGGTTCTGATCGTATCGTGAAATATATGGATAGACTGGGCGTTGAGGATGGAGAAGTGATTCAGCACTCAATGATTACGAAATCTATTGAAAGAGCGCAAAAAAAGGTTGAAGAAAATAACTTTGGTATTCGTAAAAGATTACTTGAGTATGATGATGTGATGAATTCTCAACGTGAAGTAATTTATAAGAAACGTCGTCATGCCTTATATGGTGAAAGAATTCAGGTGGATTTATCAAATATGATTTTTGATACTTGTGAAAGTTTGGTTAATGAATTCTATTCAGGGGCTGATTATGAGGGTTTTAAACTTGAGCTAATTAGAGTGTTTTCTGTGTCATCGCCTTTTGATGAACAGGAATTCTTAAAAGGAAATCCAGTAGAGTTAACATCTAAATTATATGAAAATGTTTGGGGTGCTTATAAGCGTAAAACAGAGGCTATCGCTAAACAGGCTTTACCTGTTATTAAAGATGTTTATGAAACTAAGTCGCATCAATATCAGAATATTGTGGTTCCATTTACTGACGGTCAACGAATGTTTCAGGTAACCACAAATCTTAAGAAATCATACGAATCAAATGGTGCTGAACTGGTGAAGTCATTTGAGAAGGCAATGATATTAATGACAATCGATAATGCATGGAAAGAACATCTTCGTGAATTGGATGATTTACGTACTGCGGTTCAAAATGCATCATACGAACAAAAAGATCCATTGTTGATTTATAAATTCGAATCTTTTGATTTGTTTAAAACTATGATGGAACAGACTAATAAAGATGTTGTTTCTACATTAGTTAAAGCTTCCATTCCTGTTAGAGATCCGGAAGAAATAAAGCAACAAGAAGAAAGACAACGTCAGGATTTGAGTAAACTGAAAGCCAGTAAGGATGCCTATCCCGGTGCAGGAAACGGTGATGGAAGAAAAGAAAAGCCTAAATCAGAACCTGTGCGTGTTGAGAAAAAAGTGGGGCGTAATGAACCTTGCCCATGCGGAAGTGGTAAAAAATTCAAACAATGTCATGGTAAAGGCCAGGCGTAAATTTTTATTGTTTAAAATATAGGCAATTTGCTCCTGTTAAAGGAGCTTTGCTTTTAAATTATAGTTTATGATGTTTGATTTTATAACATGGACAGTTAAGCCTGAAATTTTTCATTTAGGACCTATTTCTGTTCGATATTACGGTTTGTTTTTTGCCATTTCGTTTTTATTGGGTTATCACCTGATGGAAAAAATGTTTAAGTTGGAAAAAATTCCGCTTCCATGGCTTGAAAAGCTGTTTATTTATGTGGTTCTTGGAACCATAATCGGGGCTAGACTTGGCCATGTAATATTTTATGGTTGGGATTATTATTCTCGTAATTTAGGTGAAATATTAATGATTTGGCATGGAGGACTGGCAAGTCATGGTGGTGCAATTGGAATTGTTATAGCCATCATCTTGTTTTCACGTAAGGTGTCCAAAAAATCTCCTATCTGGATATTAGATCGATTGGTTATTCCAACGGCATTAGCAGCCTTCTTTATTCGAATGGGAAACTTGATGAATTCTGAAATTTACGGACATGCAACAACATTACCATGGGGATTTATTTTCGCAAACAACGGGGAAGAAGTCGCAAAGCATCCTACCCAGATATATGAAGCACTTTCCTATCTTTCATTATTTGGTTTGATAATGTGGATGTATTGGAAAACAAAATCAAAAGAGTATAAAGGATTAATATTTGGAGTGTTTTTAATTGGAACATTTCTCTCAAGATTTTTGATTGAATTTGTAAAGCAAAATCAAGAAAAATTTGAGGAAGGAATGTTGATTAATATGGGACAAATACTGAGTATTCCATTTGTATTAGTGGGTATATATTTTGTCTATTCCGCACTTCAAAAAAGAAAACAATTGACCTCATCATAAAGGTCAAATAAATGACTTTTGAATACCGTTTCACATTCAATGTTTTGGGTGGAAGCGGTTTCTTTTTTTAAATTAATAAATGTTATAAAAATGTATAACACAGTGTTCTATCTTATCGTTTCAATTATTGTAATTGAATTTTTATGGGATCGCTTTTTGCTTTATTTAAATACAACAAAGTGGAGTGAAGAGGTTCCTGCCGAACTTGAAGGAATATATGACAAAGAAAAATATGCAAAACAGCAACGGTACTCTAAAGTCAATCATAAATTTGGATGGATTACAGGTGGTTTTAATTTGCTATTGATATTAGCCATGTTTTTTGTTGGAGGTTTTGCTATTGTAGATCAATGGGTATCAACATTCACAGAGCATGTGATTGTTAAACCTTTGTTGTTTTTTGCCGTGATTGGATTGGCATCTACTCTTATAAATATTCCATTTTCGATTTACAGTACTTTTGTTATTGAGGAGCGGTTTGGTTTTAACAAAACTACACCCAAAGTATTTTTAGGAGACTTAATTAAGTCTATGTTATTAGGAGCAGTAATAGGAGGAGGAGTAATGGCTCTTGTTATTTGGTTTTATGTATCAACGGGTGAGTACTTTTGGTTGTATGCTTGGGGGTTGGTAACTGTTTTTATGTTATTTATTACCATGTTCTATACGTCTTTATTATTACCCTTGTTTAATAAACAAACTCCATTGGAGGATGGAGATTTAAAAAAGGCGATTCAGGATTTCTGTAAGAAAGTGAACTTTAAATTAGATAATGTTTACATCATGGATGGTTCTAAGAGAAGTACTAAAGCAAATGCCTTCTTTAGTGGACTAGGATCAAAAAAACGTATTGTTCTATACGATACCTTGGTTAATGATCTTGAAAATGATGAAATAGTAGGTGTTTTAGCCCATGAGATAGGACATTATAAAAAGAAGCATACTTTGTGGGGAATGATCTCAGGTATCATTCAAACAGGAGTGATGTTATATGTTTTTTCAATTTTTGTGGATTCTCCTGTATTATCAAAAGCACTTGGTGTAACTGAGCCCTCATTTCATATTGGATTGATTGCTTTTGGAATATTGTACAGTCCAATTTCAGGCATTACTGGTCTTGTATCAACTTTGCTTTCCCGTAAAAATGAGTATGAAGCGGATGCATTTGCAGCTAAAAATCATAATGCAGAATCCTTAATAACAGCATTAAAAACGATCTCGGTAAATGCGCTAAGTAATTTAACTCCGCATCAGTGGTATGTTTTCTTTCATTATTCTCATCCTCCTTTATTGCAGCGGGTTAATGCATTAAGGAAGGTAAAGTGAATTAAGGTAAGATATTTGGATAGTAATACGGAAACTAAATGAAAATTGAAATAGTAACTATAGGAGATGAATTGTTAATTGGTCAGGTTGTTGATACAAATTCTGCCTGGATAGGAGAGCAATTGAATATGGAAGGTTTTGAGGTATCCCGAATCAATTCAATAAGTGATTCAGAGGAGGAGATATTAAATATTTTAGATGAAACTTCTAAGAGAGCCGATGTAATTCTATTAACGGGAGGATTAGGGCCAACAAAGGATGATATTACCAAGATAACGCTATGTAAGTATTTTAATACTCAGCTGGTTTTTAATCAGGATGTTTATGAAGACGTAACAAACTTGTTGAAAGGAAGGGTTCGAAATATTAATGAGCTTAATCGCCAGCAGGCACTGGTACCCGAAGGTTGTGTTGTAATTAGAAATCCGGTGGGTACAGCTCCGATAATGATGTTTGAGAAGGAAAATACTATCTATATTTCAATGCCTGGTGTTCCGTCGGAAATGAAGTATGCCATGGAGCATAGTATTATGCCTTTTTTAAAGTCAAAATTTAACTCTGGAGTAATAGTTCACCAAACGGTTCTTATACATAATATTCCTGAGGCTGTGTTGGCAGAAATGCTTGAAGAATGGGAATCTACAATTCCTGAAAATATTAAATTGGCGTATCTGCCATCTCCGGGGAAAATAAGATTAAGATTGACGGGTAAGGGAAGTAATCAGGAGAAGATTGAATCAGATATACAATTGTTACTTCAAAATCTAAAGCCAATAATAGGTAATTCGATATTGGCTTTTGAGGATATAACTGTAGTAGAGATAATTTTCAGGTTGTTAATTGATAATGGACTGACATTATCCACCGCGGAAAGTTGTACGGGTGGAAATATTGCACATGAGATTACCCGAATACCTGGCAGTTCAAATTTCTTCAGGGGTGGAGTAGTATCTTATCATAACGAGGTTAAAAATGAAGTTTTAGGTGTAAATAATGAAGTAATTGAGAGTGATGGAGCTGTTAGTAAGGTAGTGGTGGAACAGATGGCAAATGGGGCTCTTTGTAAACTAGGGTCAGATTATGCAGTGGCGACTTCAGGCATCGCCGGGCCAGGGGGAGGATCAGAGGAGAAACCCGTTGGAACTGTTTGGATTGCCGTAGCAGGTCCTGATAAAACAATAAGTGAAAAATTTCAATTTGGGCATTTAAGAGAACGAAATATTATACGCGCTACTGAAATGGCAATGGTTATGTTAAAGAAAATGGTTGAAGCAGATTTGAATATAAATAGTACCAGTCCATAAAGCCGGGTGTTTGGAGTATAAAGTTTAAATACAAGGCGTGAGAAAAATTCAAACCACAGTGTATTAGCGTATATGAGGATTTGGATTTAGAGCAACAACGCAGTAGTTGGACTTTGTAGACGAACACTAAATAAAATTTGAAGATCGTATTGTTATGAAGATTGAAAAAAGTTTGAAAAAAAAGATAATTTTAGTGCGTATAATTTGTAGTTTACAATAAAAATAACGTATTTTGCGCTCTGTTTGAAAAATGTATCCGAAAAAACGGTTGTAAAGATGTCAAGAGTTTGTCAGATAACTGGAAAAAGGTTTATGGTTGGGAACAATGTTTCTCACTCCAAAAGAAGAACCAAAAGAAGATTTGATGTGAATCTATTTAAAAAACGTTTCTTTCTTGTAGAAGAAGAGCGTTGGATTGACCTAAGGGTTTCAGCTTCCGGGCTTAGAATGATCAACAAGGTTGGTTTGTATGCTGCTTTGAAATCCGCTCAAGAAAAAGGTTATTTAACTAAATTTTAAGAGGGTTTAAAAAATGGCTAAAAAAGCAAAAGGAAATCGCATTCAGGTTATTTTAGAATGCACAGAGCATAAGGAGAGTGGAATGGCTGGTACTAGCAGGTATATTACTGTTAAGAACAGAAAAAACACTCCGGATAGAATGGAACTTAAAAAGTATAACCCTATTTTAAAGCGTTATACAATACATCGAGAAATTAAATAAATCTTTGTATCATGGCTAAGAAATCAGTAGCAACATTACAAAAAGGAGGCGGTAAAGGTCACTCTAAAGTGATCAAAATGGTTAAGTCGCCTAAAACTGGTGCATACTCTTTTAAAGAAGAGATTGTAACCAATGAAGAAGTGAAAGATTTTTTCAAAAAATAATTTTGCATTGCAAAAGACTTTTTAATCAAAAGAGCTTCCTTTGTTTTAAAGGAAGCTTTTTTGTGTTTATGGACTATGCTTAGTTCATATTTTTTTATATTTTTAACTTGTTTTATTTAAGCAAGATATGGGATTATTCGGAAGTTTTACAAAAGAGAAAAAAGAAAGTCTTGATAAGGGCCTTGCCAAAACTAAGGAAAGTGTATTTAAAAAACTTACCCGCGCAGTAGCTGGCCGATCAAAAGTAGATGATGAAGTTCTTGACGAACTGGAAGAAGTGCTGATTACTTCGGACGTGGGCGTTGAAACTACATTAAAAATAATTGAAAGGATAGAAGCTCGTGTTGCGAAAAATAAATTCTTAAGTACTTCCGAATTAAACGTAATCCTAAAAGAGGAAATTGCTGCATTATTATCAGAAAATCAATCTGATACGCAAGTTGATTTCGATCTTCCCAACTCTGAAGATCCATATGTGATTATGGTGGTTGGAGTAAATGGGGTAGGTAAAACAACAACTATAGGAAAATTAGCACATAAGTTTAAATCTGCTGGTAAAAAGGTTGTGCTAGGTGCAGCTGATACTTTTAGAGCGGCTGCTATTGAGCAATTGCAAGTTTGGGCTGATAGGGTTGATGTACCTTTAATACGTCAGAATATGGGATCAGATCCTGCATCTGTTGCTTTTGATGCACTTTCTTCAGCTAAGGCTCAGGGTGCTGATGTAGTGATTATTGATACTGCAGGTAGGTTACACAATAAGGTTAATCTTATGAATGAACTTACCAAGGTGAAAAAAGTAATGAAGAAGGTAGTTGCTCATGCCCCTGATGAAATAATCCTTGTATTGGATGGTTCTACAGGACAAAATGCATTTGAGCAGGCTAAAGAGTTTACTAAAGCTACCGAAGTAAATGCTTTGGTAATCACAAAACTTGATGGAACTGCAAAAGGTGGGGTCGTTATTGGAGTGTCTGATCAATTTCAAATTCCAGTTAAATATATTGGTATTGGTGAAGGAATGGATGACTTACAAGTATTCAATAGAACAGAATTTGTGGATTCACTATTTAATTAGGGAAAATATTAAAACAATATATGAAGCTACTCGTTTAATGGGTAGCTTTTTTAATGTGATATTGTAGGCTGGATATTAGTTGGGTAAATTTTGATGAGAATGAAAAAAATTGATGTTGTAACCTTAGGGTGTTCGAAAAATCTGGTTGATTCAGAATCTTTAATTAAACAATTTGAAGCAGGTGGTTTTACCGTAGCTCATGATGCAGAAAAACCTGTTGGGGATATTGCCATTATTAATACTTGTGGATTTATTGGAGATGCTAAAGAAGAGTCAATTGAAACGATTCTTAACTTTGCAGAAGCCAAGAAAAGAGGAAATCTTAAAAAATTATTTGTAATGGGGTGCCTTTCTGAAAGGTATTCAAAGCAATTGAAAGAAGAATTGCCAGAGGTGGACGGTATTTATGGTAAGTTTGATTGGAAAAATATTATTCAGGATTTAGGTCAGACTTACAGAGCTGACCTGGTAAATGAAAGGAGTCTTACCACTCCTGGACATTTTGCTTACTTTAAAATCTCAGAAGGTTGTAATCGTTCTTGTTCTTATTGTGCTATCCCGTTAATCACAGGTAAGCATCAATCAAAACCAATAGAGCAATTGGTTGAGGAGGCTGAAAAGTTGGCTCAACAAGGGGTAAAAGAACTGCAAGTTATTGCTCAGGACTTGTCTTTTTATGGATTGGATATTTATAAGCAAATGCGTCTGGCTGAACTAACTCATAAAATTGCTGATGTTAATGGTATAGATTGGGTTCGTTTACATTATGCATATCCTGCAGGATTTCCATATAATGTACTTAAGGTGATGAATGAACATCCAAATGTTTGTAATTATCTGGATATTGCATTGCAGCATATCAGTGATCCAATGTTACAAAAGATGAGGAGGAATGTCTCTAAATCCGATACCTATAAGCTAATTGAACGCATGCGAAAGGATGTTCCGGGAATCCACCTAAGAACAACTATGATCACTGGCCATCCAGGTGAAACAGAACAGGATTTTAAAGAGATGCTGGATTTTGTAAAAGAATTTCGTTTTGAAAGATTAGGGGTATTTCCATATTCTCATGAGGAAGATACACACGCTTACAGAAATTTTCAGGATGACATTCCTCAGGAAGTAAAACAAGAAAGAGCTGATGCAATTATGGAAGTTCAGGAGCAAATTAGCTGGGAAATTAATCAGGACAAAATAGGTAAGGATATGAAAGTGATCATCGATAGAAAAGAGGATGATTATTTTATCGGAAGAACTGAGTTTGATAGTCCGGAAGTAGATCCTGAAGTTTTAATTCCTGTTGAGTACGGAGAACTTAAAGTGGGGAGTTTTTATCAGGTGCAGGTTACTGATGCAGAATCTTATGATTTATTTGGTAAAGCAATAATTGAAAGTTAAGGATCTCTTAGTAATAAAATTACCTGACTAAAGTAACACGTAAATATCCTTAATTTCATGTGTAGGTATTTTTTAGAATTGGCTTATAACGGGAAAAATTATCATGGATGGCAAGTACAACCTAATGCCATTTCTGTTCAGGCTGTTCTTGATGATTGCATTAGCAAGATATTAAGAGAAGAAATACATGTTGTTGGATGTGGACGAACTGATACAGGTGTGCATGCTTCGTATTTTGTAGCTCATTTTGATTGTTTAAATGATCAAATTGATAGTGAAAAATTTTGTCATAAGATCAATCGTTTCCTTCCTAAGGATATTGCTATTTTTTCTTTAAAGCAAGTGGGAGAGGATACTCATAGTAGATTTTCTGCAATTAGTAGAACCTATGAATATCATTTGGTGGTGAATAAAGATCCGTTTTTACAAGAGTTAGCTTATCAATCACATGTACCACTTGATTTTGATTTGATGAATCAGGCAGCAGAAGAATTGTTTAAGTTTTCTGATTTCACTAGCTTTAGTAAGTTGCATACTGATGTAAAGACGAATAATTGTAAAATCACCTATGCGAAATGGGAATTTAAAAGCAATAAATGGATTTTCACCATTAGTGCTGACCGTTTTTTACGTAACATGGTTCGTGCAATTGTTGGTACGCTTTTAGAAATTGGAAGGGGTAAAATGACTGTGAAGCAATTTACCGATATTATTGAAGCAAAAGATAGAGGAATGGCCGGAACATCTGCTCCGGCACATGCTTTATTTTTGGTTGATGTTGGTTATCCGGATGCTTTGTTTAAAGAAGATAACAGCAAGATTTTTTTGCATAGTTGAGTAGTATTTCTAAGGGTTCTTCCGTATTACTTCTATTTTACGAATTCCAGATCTCCCAGGCAGCTTCTGCTTGTAGATGCAGCATTTCCAGACCATTTTTTATTGTAGCACCTTGCTTTTGTCCGGCTGCCAGAAATGCTGTAACCTCAGGATTGTATACTAAATCATAAAACAAATGGTTTTGATTACAATAATGATAGGGAATTTCAGGTTTCAAATTTTCATTTTTGCCTGAAGTTCCAAGGGGTGTAGTGTTAACAATAATCGTATATTCATTTATTGTTTGCTCATTTAAAGAATGGTAACTGATTTGATCGTTGCCTTCCGGAGTTCGGGAAATCATTTTATATTCAATATTCATGCTTTTTAATGCATAACTTACTGCTTTTGCAGCACCACCAGTCCCTAATATTAAGGCTTTCTTATGTGTTGGTTTCAATAGGGGTTCAATAGATTTTGAAAAACCTATTATATCTGAATTGTAGCCTGTTAAATGAGGTTTTGTTGGGGTGCTCCAATCAATTTTTATAACATTTACAGCCCCAACTTCTTTCGCAATTGGATCAACGTCATTTAAATAATCAAATATTTTTTCCTTGTATGGTATCGTCACGTTTAATCCGCAAAGATATGGATGGTGATTTAATAAATCGGAAAATTCATCAATAGTGGGTATTGGGAAATTTAAATATCTGCCATCGAAATCTTCGTTAGCAAATTTTTCGGTGAAATACTTTTGTGAGAAGGAGTGAGAAAGTGGATATCCGATTAAACCAAACGTTTTCATAATAGATATATTTAATGTAATAACTATTCAATTTCTTACTTTTTAGATCCGAGTGATTCTGTAATCCAAATACTCGCAATACCTAAAATAATAAAAATAACAGCAATAAAAAACTCAGTATTTATCGATGGTAGATGCCAATCATAACCAATTGTTTTTACTTTTTCACCAAAGGTTTGAGTTAAAGTCTCTTTCCAGGGCCAAAGGATTCCCAGGGAGCCAAGGACAAACCCTGTAAGCATGGCTATGGTTTGATTGTGAAATTTCTTTAACAACCAGGATAAAAAGTGTGAAAAACCAATTAAACCGATTCCGGCACCAAGAGCGACCGGGAGTAATGTTTTAATATTAAATTCACTAACGGCATTAATCATAACCAATTGATAATTACCCATTAATATTAATACAAATGAACCTGATAGACCGGGGATTATCATACTACATATGGCGACAACTCCACAAATAAATAAATATAAGGTAGAGCTGTTTTCTGAGGCAGGAGTAAGAACGCTAATAGCAATAGCAATGATTGTTCCAATAAAAAAGGTAATGATGCTAATCAGGTTCCAGACTTTTACAGTTTTTCCAACAAAGTAAACACTTGCTAAAACAAGCCCGAAAAAGTAGGCCCAAATATACACAGGATATTCAGCAAATAAGAATTTAAATAATTGGGCAATTGTAACAATAGCTATTCCAACTCCTAAAAATACCGACACCAGAAACCATAAATCAATATGCTTAATCAAATCGTTTATTTTGCCTTTAAAAAGTAATTTAAGGGCAGTAATATTAAAAGATTTTATGGCATCAATTAATCTTTCAAAGATGCCGGTTATTAAGGCAATAGTGCCTCCTGAAACACCGGGAATTACATTGGCAGCTCCCATAGCCATACCTTTAAAGATGGTTGAAATAAATGATTTTGTGCTTGACTGTTGCATGGTTTTATCTAATTAGGACTAATTGAAGAATAAAAAAAGAGGTGCGGATAACCGAACCTCTTATGTATGTTTATTTGTTTTACATGATTAACGTATGTTATTAAGCAAAACGATTTATTTGTATAATCTCGGTTGTCTGTAATTAATTTCCAGGAAGAAAGCTTAATAACGTGTCGCCTCTTAATCCTAGTCTTAATGTTTCCAAAGGAATAACTTCAAAAGGGGCAATGTTTCCAAGGTTTACATTCGGACCAAAGTGGTTAATAAACCATACCTGCTGATTTTTTTGTGGAGCTTCCCAAAGCACATTATCATCATCCACTTTACTTTTAATTTCGTCAATTAAGTCAGTGTTTGCGGACCCATCGATATTGTAGATTCCAATATTTCCACTTTCCCGGGCTTCTGCAATAACTTTCCAGGATCCTGCTTGTAATTCAGTTTCCATCATGTATACCCATTCTTTATTGGTAATAACTTTATCTCCCATTTTTGATCCCACTTCAGATAAAACAGTTACCTGTTCAGAAAGTCTTCTGATGTACTCTAATTTTTCATCGTGAGGAATAGGTAGGGTTCCATCAGAAACCTCAGCATATTCCATTTTGTATTTATCCAAATATCTACGGTAATCATCAAACATTCCTCTGGCAATAAATGCCTCAAACAAGGTGCCGCCAAAATAAGTTTTACAATTGGCATTTCTATATACAGCTAATTTGTCTTCCAGATTATTAGTAATAACTGATGTACCAAAACCAAACTTTACTAAATCAGTGAATTTTGATGATGAGGATACAAAGTTTTCACTTTCTTTTAAACTTAAACCTTTATCCATCATCATGGTCAAACCGTATTCCCTGTTCTTCTCCGGACGCTCTGGGATATTTGGTAGCTTTATGTTCATTTGTATAATATTTGTTTTGCAAACGTCATCCTGTCATCAATAATGTAGCTCATAAAGTCTACTGTTTGTGTAGGAAATATCTGATTGCGTATAAAATTTTACGAGTGCCAAAACTAAGGTAAAAAATTGAATTTTAAGTATGTTTTTTCCATCTAAGACTAAATTATTTTGTGATTTTAGTCAATTCTTCAGATGTAAGATTGCAAATTTTTATTCCTTGGAGTTAATATATTCTGCTATTTCGGGCATTGAAACCAAAGAAGGATACTCATTTAGAACTGTTTCTAAGTCTCCCGGTAACAATTGTCGAGCAATAACAAGATGCTGTAAAGCTAAGTCGTGTTTATTATGTTTGTTGTAAATAATGGCTGCCAGATAATGTATAGCCCCATTTGACTGATCCTTTGAAAGCAAATGTTTTAAGAAAGGTATGGGATTGAAATCATTTTCATTTTCTTCAAGAAACTGATACATCTCAATCCAACTCTTTGTGTCTTCGTGTTGATTAATAAGTGCCTTTTTTAAACATCTTTTGGCTTCGGCGGGATTTTTCATTTTTTTATAACTTTTCCCAAGTAATCGCCACAAATCATTAGATTCGGGGTTGATGTTAACGGCTTTGTCAAAAGCAAAAACACTAGTTTCATAATCCTGCACATGATAGGACACCCGCCCCAGAGATTGAAGAGAGTCAATGTGATCGGGATCAATGTCAACAGCTAGTTTGTAAAATTTAGAAGCTAATTGATAGTTGCCCAGATTTTCCCAGCAATCGCCCATGTAATAATAAGTGAGATGCATAGGGTAGCTATACGACATGTATTCTGAATAACAATTTATAGCTTCAACAAATTCGCCGATGTGTGCTAAACTGTTCGCTTTATTGTAATAAGCTTCAGATAGATTAGGAGCTATGGCAATTGTAATATCGTATGCCTCAATCGCTTCTGTGTATTTCTCTTGTTTGTTGTACAGAATTCCTAAGTTATACCATGCATTTTCCAGGTATGGATTAAGATCCAAAAGTTTATTGTATATCTTAATTCCTTCATCAATTTCATTTAACTTATCAAGCGCATAAGCCAACTCAAATAATATATTTTCATTTTCAGGGAATTGAACACTATAGTTTCTAAGTAAATTGCGAGATTCGATGTAAAATCCTTCTTGATTCAAGTTAAATCCAATTTCAAAGATATATTCACTTAAATCTTCCTGTCCGCATAAATTTATAGCCTCTTTATAATACTGTAAAGTCTCTTTTCTATTTCCTAAGCGATTGTGTATAATACCTCGATTTAGGAAGACTTCAGAATTTGTATTTTCTACTTTTTCCAGAAAATTCAATATTTCATTCGCCTGATCAAGATTATCCTGTTCGATTAATAATGTGGAATATTTTAACTGAAGAGAAGTGGAGTCTGGATGTTGATTTAAGCCCATCAATATCGCCTTCTCGGCTTTATCGTATATGCTTGCTTCTCGATAAAAGTCAAAAATGGATTCAATCTGAAACACATCAAAATAGGACTCTTGGTTTAAAGTAACCAGCTCTTCAAATCGTTCTACAGCCTCTCTTGTCCCTTCCTGATCTGCGTGAGAGTATTCTTGCATAAAATCTACATTAGTTTTACGGTCACAAAAATACCATAAAATTTAGCTAATAACAATAAAAGTGAATGATTTGTATGAGTATTGTTAATAACTTAATAATAAATCCAAAATATGAAACCAATCTATATACATAGATTGGTTTAAAGACAATATCAAACGTTTTAATTTTAACTAGTGTTCATCTTAAAGCCATACTATTGCGTTGTTGCTCAAAATCCAAAACCTCATATGCGCTGGTATACTGCGGTTTGAATTTTTTACACGCCTTGTATTTAAACTTTATAGTCCAAATACCTGACTTTATGGACAGGCACTAATTGGAATTAAAAGTTAAAAACAATACTCAGGTGTATTTATTTTAATGAGACAATGAACCTTCTGGTTGATGTTGTTTTCTTAATAAGTCGTTCACTGTTTTTACCGGGTTAAATGTGGTTACCGGTACTTCTACGAAAAGAGTAGTCCAATCAGACATTGCACCATTCCATAACCCGGGAAGCTCAAGAGCTTTAAGTTCTTTTCCATTCAAGGATTTGTTGGAAATAAAGCCAGTAGACGGATCAATATATTGTAATAAATCGAATTTTTCTCCTTTGTAATTTTTAGTGCCGCATACCAAATCAACGGGATTAAAATGAGTGCTTAATTTAAGAAGGTTTGCTTTTTCAGTATCTTTTAAATTAATTTGAGAACTCTCAACGATTTGTAAAGAAACTTCTCCATTTTTTCCGGTTGCCCAAAATGGACCACCTCCTGGTTCTCCCTCATTTTTAACCATTCCGCATACTCTTATGGGGCGATTGATTTTTGAAGAGATGAATTTTATTTTTTGATTTAATTCCAGAGATCTGATTTCATCAGGTACGTTGATGAATAAATCAACTTGCATGAAGTCTAGTATTTCATCAGCCATTTCAGAATTGATTTTTCCTTTGTCAATATTTATTAAATATTGGAATATTTTCTGTTGGTATAAGTATAATACACCTGCAAGCGCTTCTTTGTACTGAATGGTATCTTTGAGTCTGTATTCCGGAATTACATTATCAATGTTCTTAATAAAAATAATATCAGAGTCCAGATCGTTGAGGTTTTCAATAAGTGCTCCGTGACCGGCTGGTCTGAATAAAATTTCTTCTCCTTCAGGTCGGAATGGTGTATTATCCGGGTTTACTGCCATTGTATCAGTCGAAGCTTTTTGCGTAGAATAGCTGATGTTATATCTAACATCATACTTAGCCTCCAGCATTGAAATGTTTTTATCAACAACAGATTTGAACAGGTCGAGATGATCTTTAGATACGGTAAAGTGTAAATTAACAATTCCTTCGGCATCCTGACCATAAAGCGCACCTTCAATCATATGCTCCTCAATTGGGGTAGTGGCTTTTGTGCCATCTGAGTGGAAAGTTAATACTCCTTTAGGGTAATTTCCGTAATTTAAGCCGTCGCTTAATAATAGCGTTTTAATAAGGTGTACTCCATTTTTCATAACGGACTCATTGTCAGATAAGTTGACTCCTGATTTTTTTTCAAGTTCATCAGAAAAAGCAAAGTATTTAACGTGTGAAAGAAAATCATTAATAGGGCCGGATTTTTTTAATTCTTCCTGTTCTGTAGGCTCGGCATTAATAAAGCTAAACATGTCCTTGAACATTCTGGTAGCCGCACCTGATGCCGGAACAAACTTTAGAATTGTACATCCATCACTAATTCCTCTTCTGAATTCATCGGTAAACATGAATTTTTGTTCTTCATCTAACAGAATGATTCCGTCAGAAACTGAAGCTGGTTTTTTAATATCCATAAATGGAAATCCATTTTTGAATTGGATAAGTTGAGAATTTATCTTATCTATTGAGATGCCTTTTTGTTTAAAATATAATTGGTCTTTTTCTGTAAGCATATTGTATGGTTTTTTGTTTTAGATGTTTAAATATAAGAAACAAAATAGACTAATTTAAATGTTAAGAACTCTTTTTATAAAGATTATTTTTTATTGAAAAGCTTTCATTTTGCTACCTTTGCGCAACTATTTGAATAATTATGAAATACACCTGGGGACACAACAGAAGATTTAATGATTATAGTTCTTTTATTAAGAGAACTTTTAGTGAACGCGTACAGAAGGTATCTGTAGATGCCGGGTTTTCATGTCCTAATCGTGACGGTTCAAAGGGTGTTGGTGGGTGTACCTTTTGTAATAATTCCACCTTTAATCCAGCGTATTGTGGCAAAGGGGATTCCATTATACAGCAGATTGAAACGGGGATCGGTTTCTTTTCTCCAAAATATAAAGCGCAATTATATCTGGCTTATTTTCAGGCGTATAGTAATACATATGAGAGTGTAAATGTGTTGAAGAAAAGATATGAAGAAGCGCTAAATCATCCAAAAGTAATTGGATTGGTTATTGGAACAAGACCGGATTGTATAAGTGACGAGTTGTTGGATTATTTAAGCGAATTAAATAAGAAGTATCATATTACTATTGAATATGGTATTGAATCTACTCTGGATGAGACATTAAAAAGCATAAACCGGGGACACAATTTTAATGTTGGAGCTGAAGCTATAATTAAAACATCTCAACGAGGAATTAATGTGGGAGCTCATCTTATTTTAGGATTGCCGGGTGAGTCGGTTCAGGATATTTATCATCATGCAAATGAAATGTCTAAACTACCTCTTGATTATTTAAAACTTCACCAACTACAATTAGTAAAAGGATCGTTAATGGGGGATGAATATTTACACAATCCGGATAGTATTCGACTTTTTGATGTAGAGGAATATATTGAAGTTGTTATTGATTTTTTAGAGTTGTTGAACCCTAATATTGTATTGGAGCGATTTATTAGTCAGTCACCTAAAGAGTTGTTAATAGCTCCTTCGTGGGGATTGAAGAATTTTGAATTTGTAGCTAAAGTTGATAAAAGATTAAAAGAAAGAGATACGTGGCAGGGGCGGAAATTTGTATCTAATACCAATTAAAACTATAAATGCGCAGATATAATGCCAAGCTAAATTCAAGCTACTTTAGAAATGAAGTGAACTAGAAGTAGCATTTTGAATTTTATTCGGTATAACACCTGAAAGATTTGTTAGGAATTTGTTCTAATTAAATTCGGATTATGTAATAGATTTTCTAATGCATATTACGTGTTAAATCGTCGATGATAAAAAAGAGCCCCTTCGAAAGGAGCTCAGTGTTTTTTCTTTTGGAGCTGAATAGTAAATGATTAACCAAATACTTTCTTTAAAATAGATGTAACTCGGGCTGCAGGATTGGTTCTTATTTTTGTTTCTTCTTCAGCAATTTTTAAAAATAAGCCATCTAATGCTTTTTGAGTTAAGTATGAATTTAGCTCAATATCAACCTTTTTTAAATCAGCCAGTTCTCCAACGAATGAAGAAGCCAGTTTGTTATAATTTGAAGTCATTGTTTCCCAGGCTTGACCGGCTGAATAACCTGCAATAATTCGCTTGTCAGTGGATTGTTTGATGCGAGGACTGTATAGGTTATACAGGCTTTCGTATGTTTTTGATTTAAAATATTCAGTAGCGGCATTATTTTCTCCATTCAATATATTAACTGCATCATTAATGGTCATTTCGGTGATGGCTTTATAAAAAATAGGTCCGGCCTCTTTAGCAGCGTCCTCAGCTGCCCTGTTTATACTCAAAATTACATCATTTATTAACTTTTCGCCTCCCGGAAATTTATTCGCGTTATCAACAATAATATCTGCATCCGATGGTAGTAAAATTTTTACCAGTTCATCTCCAAAATATCCATTGTTGGCAGCAAGTTTATTTGCTGCTGAATCTGTACCCACTCTAAGTGCTTCTTTTAATCCATTGGTGATTTCGTTTTTTGTTAGTGGAGTATTTTGCTCAAGGGTGTTTGCGATTTGTGCTAATTCTGCACATCCGGAAAGTAAAGTAATGCAAATGATACCTGTGATAATTTTCTTTTTCATTTATTGTAAATTTGTTTTGGTAAAAGTATGATAGCAAAAGAAAGTTTCTGGTAAGGCGTAAGATTTCTAACCTCATTTGTCAATTATGCAAATGAGTCTCTGTTTTTATTGATCTGATACCGATATTAATTTCTTCTTTTGGAATGCACACTTTTACTTTTGTGTTTAGGATTTATACTTTTCTTTTTTGAGAAATATACTTCTTTTTTCTCTTTTGTGAAAAGTTTATTGATAAGCTCTTGTTGATGGTTTTGTTTAAGAAGACTTTCAATTTGTTTTTTATATTCAGGTTTATACCAAAATAAGAAAATTCGTTGATTTTGTTTTTCAGATTTTGATTTCGCCGTATAAGTCTTTTCTAAAGTATATGGATGAATCCCGGAATAAAAAACAACTGTAGCAACAGTCATAGGAGTAGGAGTAAAGTCCTGAACTTGTTCCAGTTTAAAATTAAGATTTTTTGTTTCAACAGCAAGGTTTGCCATATCTTCCATTTTACTTCCAGGATGACTGGAGATAAAGTAGGGTATGATTTGCTGGTTTAAATTGTTAGCCTTATTGATTTTATCAAAATCTTCTTTAAATCTGTGGAATAATTTAAAATCAGGTTTGCGCATTAATTTCAATACATCATTTGAAGTGTGTTCCGGAGCCACTTTCAGTCTCCCTGATACATGACTTGAAATAAGGTCCTGCATATATTCTTTATGGCTTTCCTGTTCTTTTGTAGAAGCCATCTTGTTATATAGCATATCGTATCTAACACCACTGCCCACAAAGGCCTTTTTGATTCCCTGCATATTATTGACTTTTTTATAAATCTCGGTCATTGCAGAGTGATCTGTATTTAAATTAGTGCAGATGTTAGGGAAAATACACGAAGGGCGTGTGCATCGTTCGCAAATCTTTAGGTTTTTACCTTGCATTTGATACATGTTGGCGCTAGGTCCTCCTAAATCAGAAATATAACCCTTGAAATCAGGCATGTGAGTTATTTTCTCAACTTCTTTTAGGATGGATTTTTTAGATCGGCTGGCAATAAATTTACCCTGGTGTGCAGATATAGTGCAAAAACTACAGCCTCCAAAACATCCACGATGCATATTAACCGAGAATTTTATCATTTCAAAGGCCGGAATAGGTCCTTTTTTATGGTATTTAGGATGTGGGAGTCTTGTGTATGGAAGATCAAAAGAAGCATCTAGTTCTTTGGAAGATAAGGGCGGGTATGGTGGATTAATGACTACCTTCTTATATTCAATAGGTTGTACCAATCTGGCAGCCTGCCATCTGTTTGACTCTTCTTCTACGTGTCTGAAGTTTCTTGCATATTTCTCTTTACTTTTAATGCATTCCTCATGTGAAGAAAGAACTAAGTCATTCCAGTTTTTATTTTTAGCTATTTCAATTTCTTCACTTATATAAGCAGTTTGAGGTATTGTGGTTAAAGAATTAAAAGGTACTCCTCTTTTAAGAAGTCGGATTAATTCTTTTAGAGGTTTTTCACCCATTCCATATACCAACAAATCGGCCTGTGAACTGTGTATAATACTAGGCAGTAATTTATCTTGCCAATAGTCGTAATGCGTAACTCTTCGTAAAGAAGCTTCAATACCCCCAATTACTACCGGAGTATCCGGAAATAGATTTTTTAATATTCTGGAATATGTTTGTGTGGCATAGTCTGGTCTGAAACCTGACTTTCCGCCTGGTGTATAGGCATCGTCAGAGCGTAATCTTTTATTTGCGGTATAATGGTTTACCATTGAATCCATGCTTCCAGATGTTACTCCAAAAAATAATCTGGGAATACCAAGCTTCTTGAAATCTCTAAGGTCGTCCTGCCAATTGGGTTGGGGAACAATAGCAACTCGCAAACCTTCATTTTCAATTATTCGACCTGTAACAGCAGCTCCAAAGGAAGGGTGGTCAACATATGCGTCACCACTAAAAATTATAACATCCAATTCATCCCATCCTCTTGCCTTTACCTCTTTTAGGGTTGTTGGCAACCAATTCTTTATGTCAAATTTTCTATCCAAAATTATTTTTTTTGCAAAGTTAACTATTAATTAAAGAATTTGAGATTATGTAGTATGTTATTTCATTGGTTTGTGAAAATGAGTTTGTATTTAGCAGTGGAGGTGGGTGATTAATTTTTGTTTCCATTATTTTCTTCTATTTTTGGGTTGTATTCTATATTGAAAAATTTTATGACAAAGATATCTAAAGAAGTAAAAGTTGGTTTTACTGTTATCGTTTCTTTATTTGTCCTCGGATGGGGAATCAATTTTTTAAAGGGTAGGGATGTATTTATTCCTGGCTACAGATTATATGGTGTTTTTGCAAGAATAGATGGATTGACAAATGGAAGTCCGATTTATTATAAGGGATTTGAAATAGGGGCGGTCAGAGACATTACAATGCGAGAGGGGAGTGTTAATGAACTTGTTATCATTATGTCTATCGATCAAAAAATTGATTTTCCAAAGAATACGATTGCACAAATTTATAGTTTGGATTTGATGGGATCAAAAGGAATCAGATTTATTTATGGAGATTCGAAAGAGATGTTAATGCCTGAAGATACAATGGTAACATCTATTATGGGGGGGTTGGCTCATCAGGTAAGTCAGGAAGTTTTGCCGTTAAAGGATAAGGCAGAGAGTTTAGTTGTTAAGCTTGATTCTGTTATGACTAATATTAATCAGATATTCGAAGAAAAAAGTAATAATGGCAAGACTGTTTGGATTGAAGATTTGGTTAGTGCTATTGGAGATTTAAAGGAAATGAGTTCAACTTTAAATAGAAGTTTAAAACCTAACGGAGCATTGGGTGAGAGTTTTGCGAATATAGATACGTTATCTTTATTATTAAAAAATAACGGGAATTCACTTACCAGAATAATGGAAAATCTGGAATCGTTATCTGAACAATTGGAGCGGACTCATGTGGATAGTGTGGTGAATGAGTTTAATCAGTCGTTAGTGGCTGTTAATGTGGTATTAAATAACCTAAACAATGGAGATGGTACATTGGGACTGTTATTAAAAGATAAGCAATTATATAATAATTTAAATGAAGTTTCTGTGAGCTTGGATCGTCTGCTTGAAGATATAAGGCATCAGCCTAAGCGGTATTTAAATGTTAGTGCAATAAGTTTTGGAGGATCAAAAGAGCCCAAGGGGGAAGCAACAGAAGGTGTTGTGTATAAGGTTGAAATAAAACGTTCTAAAAGAGCGTTAGATTTAAGAGGTAAGGAGTTGTTTAAAGATTTATTTGTTGTTGAGGATAGGGACGGTAAATATTATGTATATACAATAGGTGAGGATCGCGATTATCAGAAAATATTACAGCTAAAAAATGCTGTTATAGAGATGTATCCTGATGCAGAGGTGATTGCATTGGAAGATGGAAACCCTGTTTCGGTAAAGTCAACATTATAATACACTCTATTTTAAAAAGTGATTATGATGTTAAATGGAATTTATGGCAAAAAAAAAATTAAAAAATTCAACTTTTTCCCAAACCCTTAATTTTAAGTACATAGAGTGTGTTAAATAAGTGTGGGTATTAGTGTGTAATGTGCTGGGTAATAGTGTTGTATGTGTATTTTAAGGTAAATTGTTAAAAACTAGCGGAATAATTGACATTTCTAAAATACAAACATTTTAACATTTTTTTTTCAATTATTTTTTCACAATTTTTGTTTTGAGAAAAATATTTATATAACATAATATCCTAAGCAGAAGAACACAAAAATGAAACCTGGTTACGAAATCATCTGGAATAACTGTTTAAAAGTAATAAAGGATAACATTCCTCAAATTAGTTTTAAAACATGGTTTGAGCCCATAGTCCCTCTAAAAATAGAGCATGATGTATTAACAATACAAGTGCCTAGTGCTTTCTTTTATGAATATTTAGAAGAGCATTTTATTGATTTATTAAGAAAAACAATCAGAAGGGAGTTAGGGCACTCTGCGAAATTGGAGTATAGTGTTGTTGTTGATACGCCACACAATAAAAATCAACAACCATTAACACAGCGTTTACCATCGAATAATAAAACGGATCTTCGTAACCGTCCGGTATCGATGCATATGAATTCTGAAAAACCGGTGGTGAAAAATCCATTTGTAATTCCAGGGATAAAAAAATTAAATGTTGATCCTCAATTGAATTCAGATTATTCATTTGATAACCATATTGAAGGGGAGTGTAACAGGTTAGCCAGATCTGCAGGAATGGCTGTTGCTAAGAATCCAGGAAAAACTGCTTTTAATCCATTGTTTTTATATGGAAATTCAGGCTTAGGAAAAACGCATTTGGCACAGGCTATAGGAATTGATATTAAGAAGTATTTTCCTGAAAAAACTGTACTATATGTCAATGCAAATAAATTTCAAACGCAATTTACTGAATCTGTAAGAAATAATACGCAAAACGATTTTTTGAATTTCTATCAAATGATCGATGTTTTGATTATCGATGATGTGCAGGAATTTGCCGGGAAGGAAAAAACACAAAATACATTCTTTCATATATTTAATCATCTTCATCAAATGGGAAAGCAGTTAATATTAACTGCAGATAAAGCCCCGGTTGAAATGAATGGAATGGAAGATAGGTTGTTGTCAAGATTTAAGTGGGGTTTGTCTGCTGATGTTCAAATGCCTGATTATGATACACGAATGTCTATTCTTGAGCTTAAGGTATATAAAGATGGCATTAGTATCTCAAAGGATGTTCTGGAATATATTGCATCGAGCGTAACTCAAAATATTAGGGAATTAGAGGGTGCTTTAATTTCACTTTTAGCTCAGGCTACCTTAAATAAAAAGGAGATTACGCTGGATATTGCTATCTCAATTGTTGATAAGTTGGTTAAGAAAACACAAAGAGAATTAAGTGTTGATTATATTCAGCAAATTGTTTGTGATTATTTTGGATTGGCTATTGATACTTTACAGTCAAAAACCAGAAAAAGAGAAATTGTTCAGGCACGACAGGTGGCCATGTATTTTTCTAAAAGTCTTACTAATTCTTCGTTATCAACGATTGGTTCTAAAATTGGAAAAAAGGATCATGCAACAGTATTACATGCATGTAAAACCGTCAATAATTTGATTGAAACCGATAAGGATTTTAAAAATCAAATAAGAGAAATCGAAGCTCAAATTAAAATGTAAATTTTCTTTTTTTAGAGCTTAAAAAAGTTGTTGGAAAACTAGTTTCAACAACTTTTTTTGTTTTACGGCTTTCTGTTTTGTTTGGTGGCTCTCTTTTTATACTTTTGAAGCTTTGTAATAGATAATAATATTTGAATGAACAAGATTAAATATATTTTCCACCTTACATTGTTAATGATCTTTGTTTCAGTTGTTTGTGTGTATTCACAAGAGTCTGTTGAAGTAGGGGTTAAGGATAAAATAATTATTTCCGGAAAGACCTATTATCTTCATGTAGTAAAAAAAGGAGAGGGGTTTTATGGGATTGCCAAAAAATATGGCGTGTCACAAAAGGAAATTCATGAGGCAAATCCACAAGCTATTTTTGGTTTAAAGCCAGGAGATATTCTTCATATACCAGTTATCTCAGGAAGAAATAGCAATCCTTCAGAGATTGAAGAGTCTACTGAATTTGTTTATCATACAGTTGAAAAGGGACAAACCTTGTATTTCTTATCGAGAAAATATAATGTTAATATCGATGAGATAAAAAAGTATAATGCAGGTTTAGATCAAAAACTGGTTATTGGTTCTATTATTAAGATTTCAATTCCTAAGGAAAGAGATATACAAACATCAGAAAACGGGTCATATATTTACCACCAGGTAAAACCAAAGGAAACGCTATATGCTATTTCACAAAAGTACAGTATCGATATCAAGGATATTATTATTGCTAACCCGGCCTTGAAAAACGGAATATTAAAAATTGATTCAAAAATCAGAATTCCTCAAAGTAAAATAGTTAAGAAAGATTTAGCTGTTGAAGTAAATAAAACGCCATTGGAGGATGATGATTATATTTATTATAGAATTAAATCAGGTGATACTTTTTATTCAATTACTAAGGCATACAATCTAAATCGAGGTGCTCTTGATGAATCAAATCCTGATTTAAGTCCTGATGATTTAGATATTGGATATTTGGTTAGGATACCTAAAAAAGACATAAAGAGTAATGAAGATGGCGATCAGTCAGAAGAAGATTTTATTATTCATTCTATCAGGCGAAAAGAAACACTCTATTCGATTGCAAAGAAGTATAAAATTTCAGTTAAAGATATTAAGGAGGCAAATCCAACGATAATATTTTCCAATATTAGAAAAGGAACTAAACTAAGAATTCCAACTCCAGCTTATTTGGCTAAGAAAAAAATTGAAGAAGAGAAATCAAGAATTCCGGAAATAAGTAATGAGAATATTGTTCGATGGGATTCTGTAGGTGTTGATTGTAATGAGTATAATTATGAAATCGGAAGAGAGCAAATCAAAGTGGCTGTTTTGTTACCTTTTAATATTGAAGCGACTAAAAAAGCCAATATTATAACAAATATTGTTGATGATCAGGAGGTTGAAACTACCCGTAAAGAACCTATTTTAGCTTCAAAATCAAAATCATTTGTTGAGTTTTATGAAGGTGTTTTAATAGCTGTTGATTCTATGAAAAAGCAAGGTGTTAATATTCATTTGTACACTTACGATACAGCACCTGATACAAATAAAGTAATCGATATATTGAATAAACCGGAATTAAAATCAATGGATTTTATCATAGGTCCTGCTTATACTAGTAATTTATCTTTAGTATCTTCATTTTCATATAAATATGGAATTAAAATGATTTACCCACTTTCAAACATAAATAGTGAGTTAAATCGAAATCCGTATATGTTTCAGGTAAATTCACCTGATTCATTACTTCAGGAGAAATATGCAGAGTATATTGTAAGTAAGCATGTTAATTCGCGCATAGTAATTTTGAAATCTAAAGAATCAGATCCTGAAGAAGAACATTTGTGTGAATTGATTAAAAATAAACTGTATTTAAAATACCTTCCCAATGGAATCTTACCTGATTTCAAGGAAACCAGTTTTTCAGAACAGGATGTTCAGGGTATTGAAGCATTAATGAATAAAGATAAGCAGAATGTTGTTGTAATTCCTTCAACAACAGAAGCTAATATATCTAAAATTATCACTACCCTTCATGGAGTTGGAGAGTCATCAAAGAGTGATATTAAATTAATAGGTTTTGGAAGCTGGTTAAGGTTTCAAACGATTAATGCTGAAGAAATTCACGATATGAATACGGAAATTATTACTTCATATGCGATTGATTATGAGCTTAAAAGTACTAATGACTTTATAATGAAATTCAGGAAGTGGTATCAAACAGAACCTTTTGCTGTTTCTCCTTACTTTATCAGACCAGATAGATATTCCAGATTCTCAAAATATGGAATATGGGGCTTTGATATTATGTATTATTTCTTGAAAGCAAGGGTTCGATATGGTAAAAAGTTTGAGTATTGTATTTCCGATTTAAACTCAGAACAAGTACAGTTTAATTTTCACTTTAAGCGATCAGAAAATTGGGGAGGCTTTTATAATGATGGTCTCTTTATTTTAAGATTTGCTCCATCTCTTGATATATATAGGGTTCCACTTCAATAAATTGTTTAAGTAAAATATTAATATAGGATGATTTCGGTAAATCAGTTAGCCGTTGAATTTGGAGGATTTTCATTGTTTAGTGATGTTTCTTTCTTAATAAACGCAAAGGATAAAGTTGGATTAGCAGGGAAGAATGGTGCCGGAAAATCCACCTTGCTAAAAATATTAGCAGGTATTCAATCTCCCTCAAAAGGAACATTGTCTTTACCTAAAGATATTAAAATAGGATATCTGCCTCAGCATATGAAGCATGATGATACTGGCACGGTATGGGAGGAGGTTGAAAAGGCTTTTGGTGAATTAAAACAACTGGAAAAAGAAGTTGAAAAAATAAATATACAACTATCAGAAAGGACTGATTATGAATCAGAATCCTATCTTGAACTGATTCATCAATTAACCGATGCAAATGATCGGTTAAGTTTACTTGGAGGGGCTAATTATGCTTCCAGTATTGAAATTACACTTAAGGGATTAGGTTTTGAGCGGGAGGATTTTCACCGTTTAACATCAGAGTTTTCAGGGGGGTGGAGAATGCGAATACAGTTGGCAAAGATTTTATTGCAAAAACCAGATGCATTTCTTCTGGATGAGCCAACGAATCACCTGGATATTGAATCCATTCAATGGTTTGAAGACTTCCTGAAAACATATAATGGTGCTGTTGTATTGGTTTCACATGATAGGGCTTTTTTAGATAATATTACCAAAAGAACCATTGAGATTCAGATGGGGAAAATCTACGATTACAAAGCATCGTATACAGATTATCTACGTTTGAGAGAAGAGCGACGCGAACAACAATTGGCAGCATACAGAAATCAGCAAAAAATGATTGAGGATACCGAAAAGTTTATTGAACGTTTTAGGTATCAGGCTACTAAGGCTGTTCAGGTTCAATCTCGAATCAAACAGTTGGAAAAAGTAGATCGCATTGAAGTTGATGAATTTGATAATTCTTCTTTACGAATAAAGTTTCCTCCTGCACCTCATTCCGGCAGTATTACAGTGGAGGGGAAACATCTTTCTAAAAATTACGGAAGTCTTGAGGTGCTTAAAGAGGTTGATTTTACCATTGAAAGAGGCGAAAAGGTTGCTTTTATTGGCAGAAATGGAGAAGGAAAGACGACCATGGCCCGTATGATAATGAATGAAATTGATTTTGACGGAGGTTTAAAATTAGGTCATCAGGTTAAAATAGGTTATTTTGCTCAAAATCAGGCAGATTTATTAGATGAGAGGCTTACAGTTCTCGATACGATTGATCATGTGGCAGTTGGGGAGGTCAGGACCAAAATTCGGGATTTACTAGGTGCTTTTATGTTTAGTGGCGAGGCTGTTGAAAAGAAAGTTTCTGTTTTGTCAGGAGGGGAACGTACACGTTTGGCAATGGTAAGATTGCTTCTTGAACCAGTAAATTTACTGGTGTTAGATGAGCCTACCAATCATTTGGATATCAGATCGAAAGAGTTGTTAAAGCAAGCTGTGAAAGATTTCCATGGTACAGTTATTATTGTATCTCATGATCGTGAATTCTTGGATGGTTTGGTTGATAAGGTTTATGAATTCCGCCATAAAAAAATGAATGAACATTTAGGTGGAGTATATGAATTTTTACAAAAGAAGAAATTAGAATCCTTTAAAGAGTTAGAGCAGCAGAAGGCAACGAATACTTCAGTAATTAATTCTAAAAAATCAGCTGCTGAAAACTCGGATTCAAAATTATCCTATCAGGAAAGAAAAGAAATAAGTAAACGACATAGAAGAGCTCAACAACAAGTGGAGCAGTGTGAAAGTGATATATCTCAACTAGAGAAAGTGGTAGAAGAATTGGATACACAAATGCAGGATTCAACAAAAGCAAGTGATCCTGAATTTCTTCAAGAATATCAAAAAGTTAACCAAAAGCTTGAGCAAAAAATGGAGGAGTGGGAAGAGTTGCATTTACAACTTAGTGAAGTTGAAGAATTGAAAAATAGTTTAGATTAAAAAAAGTACTGTGGGTAATAAAGTTTATCATTTACCTGCTTTTATAATTAGTTATATATCATAAAATATGGCAGGTAAAAGTGATTTTTTGTTTGGAATCAGATCGGTAATTGAAGCCATTCATTCAGGAAAAGAAATTGAAAAGGTATTAGTAAAGAAAGGTTTACAAGGGGAATTGTATGAAGAGCTGTTAGCTACAATGAAAGAAGCTAAGATTTCATGGCAGACTGTTCCGGTAGAACGAATTAACAGGGCAACCAGGAAAAACCATCAGGGTGTTATTGCATTCGTTTCTGCAATTACATATCATAATTTAGAGGATACTCTTATTGGACTTTTTGAAGAAGGAAAGAATCCGCTTGTTTTGGTGTTGGATGGTGTTACAGATATAAGAAATATGGGTGCAATTGCTCGTTCAGCTGAATGCGGAGGTGTTGATATTATTGTAATTCCTGAGAAAGGGGGTGCCCCAATTAATGCTGATGCGGTTAAGACGTCAGCTGGAGCATTGCATAATATTCCGGTATGTCGTACAAGTAATCTTTATAAATCTGTTGAATATCTTCAGAGTTCAGGATTAAAAATAGTTGCCGCAACAGAAAAGGGAAGTGAAAATTATACTCAAATTGATTATTCTGGTCCTACCGCCATTATTATGGGAGCTGAGGATAAAGGTGTTTCTCCACAGATGCTAAAAATAAGTGATGACAGGGCTCAAATTCCCATTGCAGGAACAATAGGTTCATTAAATGTTTCTGTTGCCGCCGGAATATTAATTTATGAGGTAGTAAGGCAAAGAATGCAATAAAACAACTCAAATTTGTGCTTAATCCTTGTAAATAAATAAGATGCATTTAACATCATAAATTTGTTTTTTGTCAAATTATTTTTAATTTCGAAAGGTTCTTGCTTTAAGTATATGTATTAACAATAGCCTAAAAACATCATTTATGAATCACAAAGAAAGAGTGTTGAAAGCTCTGAATAAAGATGTTCCGGACAGGGTTCCTTTTTTTTATTGGGATGTTCCGGAATTTGGTGAGAAAATGATGTCCTATTTAGGTTTTACTAACCGTGATCAACTTCTTGAACATTTGGACGTTGATTTTAGATGGGTAGAACCAAAATATACAGGACCTCAGCTGGTTGATGACGATAAAAAGAAAAAAAAGGATATTTGGGGAGTCGGATATTCCCGAATAAAAACAGGAAAATTTGAATATTGGCAAGCTGATCATTTCCCACTGGAAGGAATAGTTGACATTACTGCACTCGATGATTATCCCTGGCCTACAAAAGATTTGTTTGACTTTAACTCTCTTGAAAAACAATTAACCCTTTATAAAGATTATGCGATTATGACAGCACCTGGTTATTCATCACCAGGTTTATTTCGTATTATTCAACGTTTAATTGGTAGAGAATCGTTTATGGAAGTAATGATGTCTCATCCAAAATTTTTCAGAGCTTTATGTGATAAGATAATAGCGTTTTATAAGGAGTTTATTGATGACTTTTTTGACGTTGCAGATGGGAGAATAGATTTTATTCGTGTGGCTGATGATTTCGGATCTCAAACAGGATTAACGATCGGAATTGATCACTGGGATAATTATATCAGACCATCCATTGATGCATTTACCGAAAAACCCAAGAAAATGGGGGCTCATTTCTATATGCATAGTTGTGGAGGTGTTCGGAAGTTATTGCCTAACTTTATAAGCGCAGGTGCTGAAGTGTTAGATCCAATTCAAACCAGGGCAAGTGGAATGTCTCCTGAAGGGTTAAAAAAGGATTTTGGACAACTGATTACTTTTTGTGGTGCAATGGATGAAGAGTTGTTGTTACGAAAGGGAACTCCTCAACAAGTAAAAGACGGAGTCAAAGAATTATTAGATGTGATGGCACCCGGTGGTAGATTTATTCTTGGACCAAGTCATAAGATAAAAGTCGAAACTCCGGTTGAAAATGTACTTGCGATGTATGACGCTGCCAGAGAGTGGCGCATTAGTGAGTAATTTATCATACTTCATTATATAATCCTCACTTTATAAAAGTGGGGATTTTTTTATTTATAGACTTTGTCTTCCTGTTCTCGAAATCAAAAGTAATAACCTACCATATACATAAATACATCATTGTTCTGATAATCTGCTAGTTGTTATTTCTTTGTTCCCATAAATCCGCAATATGCATTAGAATGTCTATTACGCATTGAAATTTCTTCAATACAAGACACTTCGTTGTTTTACCTCAATTAACAATAGCGATTCTATGTCTCATTTCCATGAAGCCTTGTTCTACTATTTTATGGGTATTTCTTCATTCAGCATAACTCAGGCGAGCTAAGCTCTGCCTTTATTTATACCAATATTCTTTTTTCAAAAAAAAGGAACTTGGGTTATGACAAGATTTCATCCAACTAACTTTAATGCTCGCTAGAAATCACTATGTTATGAAAATCAAGAATTTAATTTCTTAACTAAACGATATTGACCAACCGGATTTATCTGACGCAATCTATTTCTATTTTAAGATCTGACTATAGAGGTGGAAATCTGGAATTTCATATTGAAATAGAAATTGATACTAAATTACTTCAAGTTGTTAGGAGTTTGAAGATTTTATTTACCTATAAAATGTTTAATGAAATGTAAATAAAAATAAACAAAAAATCAATTCTATTGTTATACTTCAAAATTTAGGATCGAATTGTATTAAAATTTCATTAATGGTAAGGAGTAACCATTGCAGTGGGGTGTATATTTTGGAAGCAACGCAGATATTGAATCGTAATATAAATGAGGTTTGGAACTTTTTTGTTAAACCTGATAATCTTGAAAAGATTACACCTGAAAATATGGATTTTAGAATTACCTCAGGAGGTATTATAGATATTTATAAAGGACAAATAATTACTTATAAAATTAGATTAATAGGTTTTATATCAGTAAATTGGGTATCAGAGATTAGTGCATTTGAAAATGAAAAACGTTTTGTTGATGAACAAAAAATCGGACCTTATAAATTTTGGCATCATGAACATTATTTTAGTGAATCGGACAACGGAGTAAAAGTCTATGATAAAGTAGTGTATAAATTGCCTCTAGGAATTTTTGGAAGAATAATACATAGATTATTTGTTGGAGATATGTTAATGAAAATTTTCAAATATCGTTACTCAAAAATTTCACAGGTTTTTAATAAGGAATGAATGTAACCGTCTTTAATTGGCATTTGGGTTAAATGTAGACTTCAGAATTTGAAAATGATAGAATATGAGTATTAAAATAAGAACCAATAAAAAAATAGCTGTAATTGGTGCCGGATTTTCCGGTTTATCTGCTGCTTCATATCTATCAAAATTTGGTTATGAAGTGACATTGTTTGAAAAGCATGATGCACCCGGAGGACGGGCACGACAATATAAAGATAAAGGATTTACCTTTGATATGGGGCCGACATGGTACTGGATGCCTGATGTTTACGAACGTTTTTTTATGGATTTTGATAAATTAACTACTGACTATTATAATGTGGAGAGATTAGATCCTGGCTATAAAGTTTATTTTGGACCAAATGATTCGATAGATATTAGTGCTTCTTTAAATGATATATACAAGGTCTTTGAAAAGGAGCAGGCTGGAAGTGCTTTATTTTTGAAAGATTTTCTTAATAAAGCTGAATTTAATTATAAGGCTGCGATGGGCAAAGTAGTTTATTCTCCAGGAAAATCTCCATTGGAGTTAATTACTCCTGCAACAGTAAAGCGAGTTAGTCAGTTTTTTAAATCGATTAAATCAATTGTGCGAAAGGGAGTTAAAAATCCCCGGTTGGCACAGATACTTGAATTTCCGGTTCTCTTTTTGGGAGCCAGACCTGAAGATACTCCTGCATTTTATAGTTTTATGAACTACTCTGATATGGTTCAGGGAACATGGTTTCCCGATGGAGGTATGTATAGTGTAGTCAAAGGATTTGAAAAACTAGCCAGGGAAAATGGGGTTCGTTTTTTATATAATCATGAAATATCCAATATTGTTACCAATAAAAATAAAGTTTTAGGTATAGAGTCAGATGGAAAGTATTTTAATGCAGATGTTATAGTTTCAGGAGCGGATTATTATCATACTGAACAGTTATTTCAAGATAAAGATAAACAGAATTATAATGTAAAATATTAGGATTCACGCGTGTTATCACCATCTGCATTATTGTTTTATGTGGGTTTTAATAAAAAATTAAAGAATATTTCTCACCATACTTTGTTTTTTGATGCTGAGTTTTCGGAACATGCAGAGAGTATTTATATTACTCAAAAGTGGCCCGAAAAACCATTGTTTTACGCAAGTTTTCCCAGTGTTACAGATTCACAATGTGCTCCTGACGATCATGAAGCTGCAATTTTTTTAATTCCTTTGGCTCCTGGAATAAAAGATGACAATGATATTAGAGAAAAGTACTTTAAGCTGATCATGGAAAGATTTGAAAATATAACCCAGCAAAAAGTAAAAGACCACGTTGTATTAAAACGTTCCTACTGTATCAAAGATTTTAAAAATGATTACAATGCTTTTAAGGGCAATGCCTATGGTTTATCTAATATATTAAAACAAACAGCCTTTTTAAAACCCAGTTTGCAAAATAAAAAATTAAAAAACATGTTCTACACCGGCCAACTTACCGTGCCCGGGCCAGGTGTCCCTCCAACAATAATTTCAGGTAAAATTGTATCTGGATTGGTGCATAAATATTTGAGTAGTTCTTAATAAGAAGGTTAACTATTAAATAGTATAACGATGGATTATTTTACGGATAACGATACTCGTGAAGCTATAAAAAGCTCCGAATCAACAAAAGGAAGTGAGTATATTGAAAATATTAAGGCCCAAAATCAGGATGCAAAGGAAAAGCAATTATTCGATGCAGTTAGTTTTACTTGTAGTAAATTGGTTACAAAATCTTACAGTACTTCCTTTAGCATTGGGGTATGGTGTTTGAATTCATCTATTCGAAATGCTATCTATAGTATATATGGTTTTGTAAGATTTGCAGATGAAATTGTCGATTCATTTCATAACTACAATAAAGACAAACTTCTCGATGAATTTGAGCAAGATTATTATGAGGCTATGTATGAGGGTATTAGTCTTAATCCAATATTGAATTCATTTGTTCATACAGTTAAAAAATATAGAATAACAGATGATCTGGTCAGAGCATTTTTAACCAGCATGCGAGCTGATTTATACAAGAATGAATATAATGAACAGGAATTGGAGAAGTATATATATGGATCTGCTGATGTGGTAGGCTTAATGTGTTTAAAGGTTTTTGTTAATGGAGATGATATTAAATATGAGGAGTTAAAACCTTCTGCTAAAAAGCTTGGGTCTGCATTTCAAAAAGTAAATTTCTTAAGAGATTTAAAAGATGATCAACAGATATTAAACCGGACTTATTTTCCCCAATTAAAGGATCAAAAACTCAATAATAAGACGAAAAAAGCAATTGTTGAGGATATATATAGTGATTATAGAGAAGCACTTAAAGGAATACGTAAATTACCCTTAAATGCAAAGTTAGGGGTGTTTATCGCCTATACCTATTACTTAGGATTGACAAAAAAAATAGAAAAGGCATCACCTTCTGAGTTACTAAAAAAACGATTTCGAATTTCTAAAATGGGTAAGATAACATTATTGTCTAAAGCTTTGTTATACTATAAAATGGGTTTAGTGTAAATTATAATATCATTTGATATGGATTTTTTTATTGAAATAATAGTGGTGTTGGCAACATTTATTTTTATGGAAGGTGTGGCCTGGTTTGCACATAAATATGTGATGCACGGTTTTCTTTGGTCTTTACACGAAGATCATCATTTTCCTAAGTATGTTAAACGTTCATCGTTTTTTGAAAAAAATGATTGGTTTTTTGTCATTTTTGCTTTCCCGGCGATGATTTGTTATATGCTTGGAAGTATTATGAATAATTCAATTGTTTTGAGTGTTGCAATAGGGATTACTTTATATGGATTTGCATATTTTATATTTCATGAAATTGTTTTTCATCGCAGGTTAAAATGGTTTAATAGATGGAAGTCTGTTTACGTTAAATCCATTATTCTGGCTCATTCCAAACACCATCAGCATTATGATCGTCATCAGGGAGAATGCTTTGGTTTATTGATTTTCCCCTATAAATATTTAAAACAGGAAAAGGATAAAAAGAAAATGAATAAATAAGCAATTTATGAGCTTCTACCTTTATGTTCTCTTGTTTTCATTTGCAATTCCATTTGCCTATAGTTTCGACAGTAAATTAGGGTTTTATGCACTTTGGAAATATGTGATTCCATCTTTAATAATAGTAATGATACCTTTTTTATTATGGGACTACTTTTTTGTTGAATATGGTTACTGGGGATTTACTTCTAAATATATAACCGGGTGGATGCTGTTAAATATCCCTGTTGAAGAGATGTTGTTTTTTGTTGTAATTCCATATTGTTGCATATTTACTTATTATGCACTGAAGCATTATTATCCCAATGTTTTTATATCCGATAGAGTTACTCAAACTATTGGATATTCAATTTGTACGCTTTCCGTAATCTTAAGTATTCTCTTTTTTCATAAAGCATATACAGTCGTAAATTTTGTGCTTTTGGGAGTGGTTACCTATATCGCTTTAATATATTTTAAACATGTTTTGGCTGTTTATTTGTGGGTTTTTCTAATTATAATGATTCCTTTTTTTATAGTAAATGGATTGCTTACCGGATTTGCCATTGAAGATGAAGTTGTATGGTACAACGAAAGTGCAATAATAGGGTTAAGACTATTTACAATTCCATTTGAAGATATATTTTATGCTTTCTCATTAATATTAAGTAATTTAATTTTGATTGATTTTCTTCAAACAAGGATGTTCCTTTCTAAATAATTAAATATCAAAACAAGTTAGTAGTTTTAAACGTTTTGTTTTTTGTACTTTCGTAGGTTTAATGTTTGAATTATATCTCAAAGCAAGTATCATTAACAAAAAGAATGAGGTACAATCATATGAATATGTTTGGTAAAATTCATTGTTATATTTTTATAAGATAGGATCAAATTGTTGATATGTTGTAAGATAGTTTATGTTGTTTTTAATATTAATTTAAATGGAAGTAGATAAAATATTATTGGAAAAATACAATGTTCCTGTACCCAGATATACAAGTTATCCTCCAGCAAATCATTTTATTCAGGATTTCAGTGAATCTGATTATCAATCATTAGTTGTTCAGTCTAATTCAGAAGATCCCAGTCTTGTTGCATTTTATATTCATATTCCTTTTTGTGCACAAATCTGCCATTATTGTGGATGTAATGCATTAAAAATGGAAAACTCCAAAACTGTTAAAAAATATGTGGATGCCATAAAAACTGAAATATTAATGGTTTCCAAAATGGTTGACTCATCAAGGAGAATCTCCCAGATCCATTATGGAGGAGGTACTCCAAACGCCATAAAAGCTGAATATCTTAAAGAAATCAATGATTTGTTATTTAGTGAGTTTGAGTTAATTGAAAATCCAGAGATAGCAATTGAATGTAACCCTGCTCTGTTGAGTTATGAATACTTAGATAAGCTTTTTGAGGCAGGGTTTAATAGGTTTAGTTTTGGAATTCAGGATTTTAATGAATGTGTGTTGAGAGATGTAAATCGAAAGCCATCCGCAATTCCTGTAAAAGAATTGGTTCAATATGTTAAGGATAGAGATGAAAGCATTGCAGTAAATCTCGACTTTATCTATGGCCTGCCCGGACAAACTGTTGAAGGATTTTCTGACACAATTTTAAAGGCAATAGATGTTAGGCCTGATAGGTTGGTTACCTTTTCATATGCGCATGTTCCCTGGATGAAAGAAAATCAAAAAATTCTGGAGGAAAAGGGGTTGCCCTCAGCAGATGAAAAAATGGAAATGTTTTTAAGTGCTTATCGTTTGCTACTTGAAGCTGGTTATATTTCAATTGGTTTAGATCATTATGCACTTCCTAATGACGAGTTAAGTATCGCTTTAGATAAACATCAATTACATCGTAATTTCCAAGGTTATTGTACCAAGCGCACTACAGGTCAGGTTTATGCGGTTGGTGTTTCAGGAATCAGTCAGCTTTCAGGGGGGTATTCTCAAAATACAAAAAGTGTAGGTGATTATTTAAAATCAATTTCAGAAGGGAAATTCCCGGTTGAGAAGGGAATTGTGGTTAACTCTGATCAAAAAGTCATTAGAAAGGTCATTAATGAGCTCATGTGTAATAAGTATATAAAGTGGTTATCTATAGCTGATTACTTTGAGTTACCTGTATCAAAAGTAAAAGAGATTGTTGGATACTCAAATGAAGTATTATTGAATTTTAAAAATGATAAATTGATTGAATTTGATGATGACTATTTAACAATTAATGAACAGGGAAGTATGTTTATAAGGAATATTGTTGCCGTATTTGATCCTGCCTTGCAAACCAATCAAAAAAGATATTCAAAATCATTATAGAATGGATCATAAGGAAGTTGATATCGTAATATTAGGTGCTGGTTTAACTGGCTTAACATTGGCCTATTACCTGAGTAAAAATAACAAGAAAGTAGCCTTAATTGAGAAATCAGATAAAGTTGGGGGGGTAATACAAACACATTCAAAAGATGGGTTTGTTTTTGAAGGAGGACCAACTACTGGTGTTATTGGTACAGAAGAGATAGTTGAACTTTTTGATGATTTAAAGGAAGATTGTTCGCTGGAAAAAACAAATGAAATAGCCAATGAACGATGGATATTGTATAATAATAAATGGATACCCTTACCTCATGGATTATTAAATGCAATCAATACACCATTGTTTTCATTATCAGATAAATTCAGAATATTAGGTGAACCCTTTAGAAAAAAAGGAACGGACCCTGAAGAATCCATTGCTGATTTGGTGAAAAGAAGATTAGGAAAGAGTTTTCTTGATTATGCGGTTGATCCCTTTATATCAGGTGTATATGCAGGCGATCCTAACCAGTTGATTACGAAATATGCTTTACCAAAGCTTTATTTATTGGAGCAACAATACGGTGGTTTTATTAAGGGAGCCATGAAGAAAAAAAAGGAACCTAAAACAGCCTTGCAAAAAAGAGTAAGTAGAGAAGTTTTTTCGGTAAAAGGTGGATTGGGAAATATGATTGGGGCTTTGGAAAATAATATTTCTGCTGATCATATTTATTGTAATGCAAAAAATGTGTCAGTTAATAATGTGGAGAATGGTTTTCAAACAGAAGTGACTTTTACAAATGGAGAGAATATATCCATAAAATCCTCAAAGGTGGTATCAACAATTGGGGGGTATGCTTTGCCGGATGTATTCTCTTTTATAGAGAAGGAAAAACTGAAGCCAATTACAAAAACCAATTATGCAAAATTAATTCAGGTTGCAGTTGGTTATAAAAAATGGGAAGGTAAAGATTTGAATTCCTTTGGTGGTTTGGTTCCAACTAAAGAAGGAAAGGATTATCTGGGAATTTTATTTCCTGGTTCCTTATTTGAAGATCGATGTCCCAAAGGAGGTGCTTTAATGTCCGTTTTTATCGGGGGAGTAAAGAAACCTGAAATGATTGAAAAAACTGATCAGGAAATTCATAAAATTGTTCAAAAGGCAATAAGTAGTACTTTAGGAGAAAAAGGCACACCGGATTTATTAAAAGTATTCAGATATAATTATGCCATACCTCAATATGATAGTTTATCTAACTCTAAACTTGAAGCTATTGATTCCCTTGAAAAGGACTATCCGGGATTGATTTTGGCAGGAAATATTCGTGATGGTATTGGAATGGCTGACAGAGTTAAGCAGGCTAAACAAATAGCGAATCAGCTGATTAAATCCTAAAATAAAACTAAGTATCCTATGAGAAAAGCTTTGATTCTTATTAATATAGGAACCCCTGATCGTCCGGACAAAAAGAGTGTTCGGAAATATTTAACTGAATTTTTAAACGACCGATTGGTCATTGATATTCCCTGGTTGTTACAAAAAATATTGGTAAACCTGATTATTATTCCGTTCAGGGTAAGTAATTCTACCATGCTTTATAAAAGACTTTGGACCACTAACGGATCACCTTTGCTGTATTATCAAAATAGTTTAGCTGAAAAATTAAATGCAAAATTTGGTGATGAGGCAGATGTTTATTCAGCCATGCGATATGGGAACCCATCAATAAAGAAGTTGTTGGCTCAATTGGAGGATAAGGGATATGATGAAATCATTATTTTGCCCATGTATCCACAATATGCAACTTCCACAACACTGTCTACAAATTTAAAGGTTAAAAAGGAGCTTAAAAGATGGAAGGTGTCACCTAAAGTGAATTATATTGATCAGTTTTATAACCTCCCGGCTTTTATCGATGCATTTGCCCAAAATATTGCAAGCTATAATCTGACTAATTTTGATCATATTATCTTTTCCTATCATGGGTTACCTGATCGACAGGTGAATAAAATGCATCCAGGTATTGAAAGTAAATCATGTAACTGCCACTTAACAATGCCAAATCATGGAAAGATGTGTTACAAGGCTACATGTTATCAAACGACCAGATTATTAGCAAAGAAATTGGGTGTTGATAAGTCCTCTTATTCTGTTTCTTTCCAAAGCAGGCTTTCTAAAAATTGGCTGACTCCATTTACAGATGAGAACATGTTAAAACAACTAGAAAGAGGTTCAAAAAAGATTCTGGTCGTGGCTCCGGCATTTGTAACAGATTGTTTGGAAACAGAAATCGAAATTGGATTTGAGTACAAGGAAATATTTATTGATAAGGGTGGAGAACAGCTGCAATTGGTTGAAAGTTTAAATGATAAGGATCATTGGGTAGAGGCTGTTTATGATATTGTAAATACACCTATATCAAATTAAATAATACAAGATTTATTAAAAAAGGCATTTGATAATTCTCTTAATAGAATAATCAAATGCCTTTTTTTACACTAAAAAAATTTTTAGAGGTCAGTAGATAAATACTTATATTTACCTTCATAAAAATCAATGGTTGTATGGAATTATACAAAGGACAAAATGCTCTAGAGTTCGCTGATCGTTTCAGGACAGATGAAGACTGCATGGAATATTTAGCTGAAATCAAGTGGCATGATGGATATAAATGTCAGAAATGTGGACATTCAGCATATCAACAACGTAAGAACCACGCGCGCATCTGTAATAAAT
>JBNKGY010000006.1:0-45152 GCA_050290065.1 Marinilabiliaceae bacterium | reverse complement strand
GAGCAAAACAAAAAGACTTTAGATTTGGCAGAGAATATCCGTGCTCAACGCCAATTAGAATTACAAAACGGTGAGTATGGTTTCCGTGATGCAGAAAAGCATAAAGGCAGCGTTTTGGTATATATGCGATTACTTGCCAATAAGCGAAAAGACAGTACCGGAAACTACGGTAATTGGGATAGTATGATTAAACACCTTGAGTCCTATTCAACATCTGATATTGCCTTTTCAAAGTTAGACCGTAAATATGTTGAAGGCTTTAAAGAGTACTTGGATAAAAAGTCCAGAACTAAAAGCAATGTAGGTTTATCTCAAAATTCTAAATACTCCTATTTTAATAAATTCAGAGCAGGTTTAAAGCAAGCGGTTAAAGATGGCATTATACCTCACAATCCAGCTGAAAGCGTAGAAGGATTCAAACAGGGAGAACCCGAAAGAGAATTTCTTACATTAGAAGAACTGCAAGCAGCAGCCAAAGCGGAATGCGATATTGAGCAACTAAAAACAGCGTTCCTGTTTTCATGCTTAACAGGTTTGCGTTGGTCAGATATTAATAAACTGGTTTGGTCAGAAGTGCAGCACTCAAATGATATGGGCCATTATATCAGATTCAGACAAAAGAAAACCAAAGGCGTAGAAACTCAACCCATATCAGACCAGGCATTTGATTTATTAGGCGAACGACAAGAAGCAGATGAACGTGTTTTTAAAGGATTAAAATACTCTGCTTGGCACAATATGAAACTACAACAATGGATGATGCGAGCAGGTATTACCAAAACCATCACCTTCCATTGCGCACGCCACACATATGCCACCCTGCAATTGACAATGGGAACAGATATTTATACCGTATCAAAACTTTTAGGCCATCGGGAATTGAAAACTACCCAGATATATGCTAAAGTAATTGACGAGAAGAAAAAAGAAGCCGCTAACCGAATCAAATTTTAAACCCTATGAAAATTAAACTTGCAAGCTTTCATAAAATACTGAATGGTGATTTAAAACCTTGGTTAGAAAATATTGCCACAAGAGAACAATTTAAAGCCTGGGCATCGGAGTTGCCGGAACAAAAGCCATTAGAGCCTTTTACTTTTGTGCTTGATTTTATTAAACCCTTTTCTCCCAAAACAATATATTATGAGAAGGTAATTTCAAATACTACAAACGAGTTCATTAACCAGATTAAAACCTTATTTGCTGATAATGATTCTGACAACATTAAAACAAATGTTATTTACAATGCATTGCAAAAAGAGATAACACCAATATTAGAAACTATTGCAAGCCTTACCCAAGACGATTACTCTTCTGACTATATCAACAAAAACAATCCAGTAAGAACCACCCCTGCAAATAAAGAGATTTCATATATACTGCATCTAATTAAAGCTAAATCACTTCAATTGTTTTTAGAGATTCAGAAAATTGGTATGGAATACTTAAAAGGTGAATACTTAGAACTGGATGATTTACATTTTCAATTCTTTAATGAACCAATTCCAGACTTTTACTCCATCACAAAACAGGAAATAAAAAAGACACAAAAGCCAAAGCCAAAAGACATTGAGAAAAAAACCTATTATTCATTTAAGTTAAAGAACTACCCAGCCGAACAATACAAATTAACCTATCTGTGGGAATCTTTAAAAATGAATGGAACGTTCATTTCAGAAGAAACAAAACTAAATGATTTTAAAAAGATTTTCTCAGGAAACTCCATTTTAAATAAAGTAGTCTGGAATGGCAATAAAACCGAATTGGCTTATTTTATGAAGCAATTGCACAACAAAGAAAAGCTTGTTGAAGATGTAGGGCAAGAAATTTGGGCAATTACCATTAAATGCTTTGAAAAATCTGACGGTTCTTCATATGACAGAAATGAGTTTCGTGAGTTGAAAAAACCTGCTAAAGCAGATTTAATCATTCGGGCAATTGAAAACCTAAAGTAATACTCCACACTCCATACTACCTTTCTTTTTTTATCTTTTCTTTTCCCTGTATTCTACCATACTAGGTTTAGAACTACACATCCCAAATACTCCACACTCCACACCACACCTGCTTAATCCCATTAAAGACCAGCTATTTAAGGCCATATCTTGCACCTGCCTTTGAGAAACAAAGATGACTTTTGGCCAGAAGTCCATTATCAAATTTAAAGTCTGATAAAATGGACTCGATAGTTTTAGAAAAATTAAACAGCATCGAAAAGATGCTTATGGAGCAAAATATGCTCAAAAAAGAGGTGTTAACATTTAACGAAGCAGCTATTTATTTGGAGGTTTCGCACTCTCACCTCTACAAAATGACCAGTACGGGCGTTGTTCCATCGTACAAGCCTAACGGTAAGAAACTTTATTTCAACCGCAAGGAGCTAGATAGTTGGCTTCTATCAAACAAGCAATGTTCTCAGGAGGAAATTGAGCAGCAAGCTGCCAATTACCTAATGGAAAAAGGGAGGGTTGAGTTATGATGGAAGTTATGCAAATGTTATTGCAGCTATCCGCAGCAATAAAAGAAATCAAAGCTCAACTACTGGTATTGAAGCAAACAAGAACGGAGGCGTTCAAACAAACTTGGATTGACGGGCAAGACGTAATGCTTGCCCTCAAAATAAGCAAGCGCACTTTACAATCATTACGGGATTCGGGGATTCTCCCCTTTTCCCGAATCAATGGCAAATTTTATTACAAAGTAGCTGACTTAGAAAACCTCCTTGAAAGCAACTATTCCCGAAACCTTAAAAATGGCAGTCATGATTAAGGAGAAGGATATTTTAGATAAAACGCATTACGGGCTTAATATTTACTCGCATATTCTGCGAGTATATTACCCTGGTGAAATAGTTGTTAAACTTTCAGGCAAAGAATGCAGCCCAACTAAAAACCCATTTAATGAGAATAAGCTTACGCTTAAGCTCATTAATGTGGATTGGGTGTTTTTGTACAACGATTTAGAGAAAGAAGATTTCAAAGGCAATCCTTTTGAATTTGCTGCATTACATTACAAGTTAACAGGAAATGAGCTGCTGGAAAAGTTGAATGAGGAGATGCACTTACGCATTGGAGAACAAAGGGATTTCTACGGTAATAGAAACCTGTCAGAGTTTCCCGAAGAAGAGGAAAGCAAACCTACGGTTCACATTCCTAAATTTAGCTATTTCAATGCCCCTGTAAGCAATATCTACCCAAAGAGTACGGTAAATTTGGTTGAAGTGTACGAGTTGATTAAATCAACTCATTACACCTCCAAAACAGAACAGCTAAGAGCCATACAGGCAAAAGGTGAAGCCCGAAAATACAAAGCTTCAAAGTTTGACTACGCAACCTTTTCAGGAACTTTTGAAAGGCGAAACGATAAGGCACTAATTAGCCACTCAGGATTACTAACCATTGACTTTGACCACATAGAAAACCTGCAGCAATTGAAAATTCTATTACTGAACGATGAATATTTTGAAACAGAATTACTCTTTGTGTCGCCATCGGGCGATGGCTTAAAGTGGATTATTCCCATTGACATTACCGAATCAACACACCAAAACTTTTTTAATGCCATTTCCAACTACATTAAAGAAGTGTACCAACTGGAAGTTGATAAGTCGGGCAAAGATGTTTCCCGTGCCTGTTTTCTACCCTCAGACCCTGAGGTATTTATTAATCCGAAATACTTATAGTGATGACTGATAAAAAGAAATTCGATATAGATTACTGGTTGAATAAAGATAAACCAGCCAAAGAACCACAACAAAAACAAGTGACCAATAAAGCTTCTAAAAAGCATATAGAAACACCAACAATAAATGATGTAGAAGTAATTATCAAACGACTGGAAGAATCTCATACAGACATTACCGCCAACTATTCAGACTGGCGTGATATTGGCTTTGCACTAGCTGAGGAATTTGGAGAGTCTGGACGAAGTTATTTTCATAGCGTTAGTCGTTTTTATTCTGAATATTCTCACGCTGTTTGTGATAAGCAATTCGATAAGTGCTTAAAGGCAACAGGGCATGGCGTAACTATAAAAACATTCTTCCACCTTGCGCAGCAAGCCGGAATCAGTTTAGTTACTGTGTCACCTCGCAATACTTCAGATAAACTAAACAAATCTAACCCTAATACCAAAAGCGAGAACATAGAAGAAACCAACGACGTAACATTTAATACCCCACAAATCCCATCAGAGATTTATGAGTACTTACCTGAAATACTACAAGAGAGTGCCAATATGTTTCAGGATGCTGTTGAAAAAGATGTATTTCTGATTGGTGCATTATCTGTGATAAGTGGTTGTTTACCCAATGTTGAAGGAATCTATTTTGATGAACCCGTATCGGCTCACCTCTATTCCTTCATTACTGCTCCTGCAGGTTCTGGAAAAGGTAAGTTGAAATGGACGAAATACTTTGGCATGAAAATTCACAAATCTGTGGTAGAACAATCAAACAGAGCTAAAGAAGAATACGAATACGAGTTAGAGAATTACAATAACCTGAATAAAAACCAACGGCAGGGAGCTGAGAAACCTAAGGAGCCAAAACGTAAAATGTTTTACATTCCCGCCAATAGTAGTTCATCCGCTTTTATTCAGGCTTTATCTGATAACGATTTTAAAGGAATCATATTTGAAACCGAAGCAGATACTCTGGCAGGTACATTAAAACAAGATTGGGGCAACTTTAGCGATGTGCTTCGCAAAGCATTTCATCATGAAAGCACTAATATGTTTAGGCGTAAGGATAATGAGCATATTGAAGTAGAAGACCCACATTTGGCTATAGCACTATCAGGCACACCTAAACAGGTACATAATATGATGCCCGATGTGGAAAACGGCTTATTCAGCCGCTTTCTTTATTATGCTTTCGAAGATTACAGCGACTTTAAGAATCCGTTTGTTTCCCACCAGAAGGTTAATTACACTGAGTTCTTTGAAGAGAAAGGAAGTCAGGTCTACGATTTATATCAAATCTTAATTGACCAGCCAAAGCCAATACAATTTTGCTTTACAGCAGAACAGGGTGTAATATTCACAGAGCAGTTTAATGCTCTGTACAAGCGTAACCGTATGTTATTGGGTAATGATTTTAACGCCAACAGCAGACGTTTGGGTTTAATCACTTTTCGTATTGCTATGGTACTTCGTACCCTGCGCATACTGGAAGATGGCGACTATTCAAACCCATTAATATGTAATGAGACCGATTTTAAAACTGCCATTCAGATAGCCTTTACTTTAGAAAAACATGCTATCGCTGTTTTTCAGAATCTGCCAAATAATGACTTAAAGGGTGTGAAACTAAAGTTCTATAATGCTCTACCCGATGATTTCAACCGCCAAGGCTATTTAGCTGTAGCAAAAGAACTTGATATCAAAGACAAGACCGCAGAAAAGTATATTGGGCAGTTTAAGGAGAGTAAATTACTGAATCACTCACATAATTCATATCAAAAACCGAAATCTTAAAAAAAGTTGAAACGAGCTAACCAAATGTCTTATTAAGGCACAATTGCTAAAAGCGAGTTCCATTGAATGCCTTTGAAAATAAAAATGACTATGAGATGAAATTTTTGAAAATAATTTTCACACGTTCTACTAAAATCAATAACACACACTTAATCAGGTAGGTAAATTGATTTTGGATAGAATTATTTGTTGTAAACAGCAACAAAAACACAAATTCGAAACGCTGTACTAATTGTTTTTGTTTGTTTTTATTTCAATCTTTGTATTGAATTAGAAACGATGTACGAAAATAAATACATGAAGTATAGATTAAACGACATAGCGCAAATTTATTATGGCCCCTACGAAAAGGCTGAAACTAAAGGTAAGATAAAATACTTGGTTTCCAGTCACTTTGATGAGTTCTTTGAGCCTTCGTTGTTTAAGGAATCATACATTGATGCTATAAAAGATGCTGAAAAATACATCTTACGCCCCAATGATATTATTGTAACAGGTAAAGGGCAAAGAATATTTGCCTGGGCATATAAAGAGGAATATGGTGAGGTGATACCATCTTCCCTTTTTTATATTATCAAGATTAATGATTCGAGTAAACTGATTGGTGAATATTTAGCCAATGTATTAAACTCTCAAAAAGTCAATCACAAACTAAAGTCATTAAGCGGTGGTACATCTATTCCCTCAATTCAGAAAAAAGAATTGGGGCAGCTGAATATATACATACCATCCATCGAAAAGCAAAGGCAAATTATTGATATGTCTAAGCTACTTGATAAGGATGTAGAACTAGCAACAAAACTATTAGAGAAGAAAAAAGCCTTGAAAACAGGCTTGTTAAATATGATTATTAATGAAACTAAAACAGATGGCTGATAAACAAAAAAGCCTTAATAAAGTGGTTACTTATTAAGACTTCTTTTGGCGTATTGTAGTCTCAGGGGCTTATCTCCCGACTGATTCAACACACCGTTTAGCAACACAAAAATACGCCAAAATCGCCACTTTTCAAAAAGGAAAGTGCTTGACCAGGCTAAAACTCCTTAATCCTTTAAAATATCAGGAGTGTGTTTAAATAATATAAAATGGCTAAGACCAGACATGTAGTCCCTAATAAAGAAGGTGGTTGGGACTCTAAAAAAGGTGGAGCGTCAAGAGCTTCAAAACATTTTGAAACAAAAAAAGAGGCTGAAAAATACAGCCGTGATGTATCTAAAAAAGAAAGCTCTGAACTATTCATTCATGGTAAGGATGGTAAAATACAGAGGAAAGATTCACATGGTAACGACCCTTTTCCGCCAAAAGGATAAAGTTTATTTGAGTTGGTAGTTTAATACTGCCAACTCACTAATTAAAGTGAAAAATAAAAACTAAAATATGAGCAACAAATTATCTCAATCAACCATCAACAGTACTGTATGGAATGCTTGTGACTCGTTTAGGGGTACACTTGACCCTGCAGGTTACAAAGATTACATCTTAACAATGCTCTTCGTAAAATACATCTCCGATGTGCACAAAGAGAAAAAGGAAGAGTACGAGCTTAAATACAAGGGTGATGCCGTTCGTATTGAACGTGCTTTAAAACACGAGCGTTTTAAAATGCCTGAGGAAAGTTCTTTTAATTTCCTATACGAACAACGCAATGCAGATAATTTAGGTGAGCTTATCAATGTTGCTTTAGAAAACATTGAAGAAGAAAACCGAGCAAAACTTGATAAGGTGTTCCGAAATATTGATTTTAACTCAGAGGCTAACTTAGGACAAACAAAAGACCGAAACAGAAGACTTAAAAATGTATTAAATGATTTTGCAGTTTTAGACCTGCGTCCTTCAAATCTGGACGATAACGATATTATTGGCGATTCTTACGAATACCTGATTGAAAGATTTGCTTCTGATGCAGGTAAAAAAGCGGGCGAGTTTTATACACCAAAAGGTGTTTCTATATTGTTAGCTAAGTTGGTTGAACCCAAAGAAGAAGCACGTATCTACGACCCCACTTGTGGTTCAGGTTCATTGCTATTAAAAGCAGCCAAAGAAGTGGGCAGCACCAACTTTTCATTAAGCGGACAAGAAGTAAACGGAAGTACCTGGGCACTTGCACGTATGAATATGTTTCTGCATGGACGCGATAATGCCACCATTGAATGGGGTGACACCTTAAATAATCCACTACACAAAGAAAACGACCATTTAAAAAAGTTTGATATTGTGGTTGCTAATCCTCCGTTCTCATTAGATAAATGGGGAGCCGACAATGCATCAAGCGACCAGTACGGACGTTTTTGGCGTGGTGTGCCACCAAAGAGTAAAGGCGATTATGCTTTTATTTCGCACATGGTAGAGTCTCTAAATGAGCATGGGCGCGCAGGTGTTGTATTACCACACGGAGTATTGTTCCGTGGCAGTTCAGAAGGTACTATCCGCAAAGCCTTAATCGAAGAAAACAAACTAAAAGCAGTTGTCGGATTACCGGCAAATTTGTTCTATGGTACGGGCATACCTGCTTGTATTTTAATCTTCGATAAAAATAAAGGTGATAACACCGATATATTGTTTATTGATGCCAGCCGAGAGTTTGAAAACGGTAAAAACCAAAACTACCTACGTGCTGAGGACATTGAAAAAATTTACAACACCTACCACAACTGGGAAGCCATTGAAAAGTATTCTTACATAGCTACTAAAAAGGAAATTGCAGAGAATGACTACAACCTCAATATCCCTCGTTATGTAGATACTTTTGAAGAGGAAGAACCCATTGATATTGGAGTAACGCAACAGGAAATAGCAACCATTAAAACCGAAATGACTGCCATTGAAGAACAAATGGCTGCATACCTAAAAGAGCTAGGATACTAAAAAAATCAGACAATGCCATATAAAGAAAATCTTAAAAAAGCTGTTGAACTTAAAAAGGAACTTGACACCTTTAGACCACTTTCTAAAGAAGTTGAACAACGTATTATGCAAAAGTTTCGCCTTGATTGGAATTATCATTCATCCAATATCGAAGGCAATAAATTAACCTATGGCGAAACCAAAGCTTTAATTTTATTTGGTACTACAGCTAAGGGTAAACCACTGCACGACCACCTTGAAATGAAAGGGCACAACGAAGCTATTAAATGGCTTGAGGATATTGTAAAAGATGATGTGCCTGTGAGTGAAACTATGATAAGAGAGTTGCACACGCTAATAATGAACGAAGATGGTTCTTCTATCAAAATAGGCCAATATAAAACAACTGCTAACCATGTGATAACGCTAACCGGCGAAACATTTTATTTTGCTTCACCGGAAGAAACCCCGGCAAAAATGAATGAACTGGTTAACTGGTATAGGCAAGAGGTTGAAAAAGAAGATGTAAATCCAGTACTTTTAGCCATTGAATTTCATTATCGCTTTATTCGTATCCATCCCTTTGATGATGGTAATGGACGTATGGCACGCCTGCTTATGAACTTCATCTTAATGAAACATGGCTATCCACCAGCCATTGTAAAAACTGAGGATAAAGAAAACTACTTTGTTGCTTTACGCCAAGCCGATGCTGGCGATATAGCTTATTTCTTTGATTATGTTACATCTTTAGTTAATCACTCCTTGGAGTTGATGATAAAAGGTGCTAAAGGGGAAAGTATTGAAGAGGAAGATGACCTGGATAAGCAACTGGCACTATTAAAGCAGGAAATTGAAGCTGAGGACGAAGAAGATGAAATTAAAGAACAACTAACCGATACGGTTTTATGGAATTGCATGGAAAACTGGGGCGACAAGTTATTGTTTAAACTCGCCGAAACAGCTGTGAAATTTAATCACTTCTACACCAAACCCGAACACCGTATCAGTTTTATGATTGAACGCAAAGGACGCAGCAATACTTTTGCGGATAGTATCACTCTTGAAAAAATTAAACAAATTGAAAGTAGGGCAAAAACTAACAAATCTCTTTCAGAAGCTGAAGTGTCCTTTAGTGCTTCCTTTGGCCCATATAAAAAAGGAGGGTTAGAACCTTTTGAATGTAATTATCGGATTGAAATTAAATTTGAACAATACCATTATACCATTTTTACGCCACTCGTGGTTGTACAAGATGTAAATGGTAATTGGACACCCGATAAACAGGAAATAAAGAAGCTACTGCACCAACCTCTTACAGAAACTGAGATAAACGCCATCAATAAAACCTGGGGCGAAACTTTATTGCAGCACTTAAATACCAACCGTGCTAAACTTAAAAATGGTAAATAGCATGGAAGCAGCTACAGAAACAAAAAAAGGTTTTCAGAAAACTAAAGTTGGTTGGATTCCTGAAGATTGGTTCGTTACGGATTTACTATCATCTACATCTTATACTAAAGGTTGCGCTTTTAAATCTAAAGATTATAATAGTATAGGGACAAGAATAATTAGAGTCTCAGATACATCTGCAACATCAATCAAAGAAGTCAATCCAATATTTGTAGATAATACTAATGGAGAGTATGACAAATGGAAGCTAAATGAATTCGATTTAGTTTTTACTACTGTTGGGTCACGTCCGCCCATGTATGATTCTATGGTAGGAAAAGTTATTCAGATAAGTAAGAAACATAAAGGCTCTTTATTAAATCAAAATGCGGTTAAAATAACAGGTAAACATGAAAAAGTAAATCCTCAATTTCTATTCAATCAATTTAAAGGTAAAAGATATTTAAATTTCATTGAAACTATTGTAAGAGGCAATGCAAATCAAGTTAGTATAACTTTAGAAGATTTGTTTTCATATTCATTTGCACTTCCCCCACTCCCCGAACAACAAAAAATAGCACAAATTCTATCCACATGGGATAAAGCCATTGAGAAAACCCAAAACCTTATTGAGCAACTTAAAAAACGTAAAAAAGGTTTAATGCAACAGTTGCTTACGGGCAAAACAAGGCTAAAGGGCTTTAGTGGTGAGTGGAAGGAAGTAAAATTGGATGATGTTGCAACTAGGTTAACAGACAAAAATGTGGAGTTAAACGATAATGTTGTTACAATTTCAGCGCAGCGTGGATTTGTAAAGCAAGAGGATTTCTTTAAGAAACGTGTAGCAAGCGATACACTTTCAGGTTATTACCTGATTAAGAAAGGGCAATTTGCTTATAATAAAAGTTATTCAAATGGTTATCCGATGGGAGCTTTCAAAAGGCTTGACTCTTTGGACAAAGCAGTTGTTACAACCTTATATATATGCTTTGAACTTAAAAACAATGTAGATTCTGATTTTATGGTTAATTATTTTGAGGGTGGTTTAATGATTCGCAATCTAATGAAAATAGCTCAGGAAGGTGGCAGAGCACATGGTTTGTTAAATATAGCTTTGAATGACTTCTTTTCTCTAAAAATGACAATCCCCTCACTAGATGAACAACAAGCTATTGCCAAAGTGCTAACCACGGCAGATAAAGAAATCAAAGCACAAGAAACTTACCTGCAACAATTACAAGACCAGAAAAAGGGATTAATGCAACAGTTGTTAACGGGTCAAAAACGTGTAAAAGTTGTCTGAACATGATTAAGGGATTTCGGGATGGACAGGATTAGAAAATAAAATCAATCTTGTCTATCCTATAATCATATAAAATCCTGTTCAAGACTATTTTCAAAATCCTGTTCAAGACAATTAATTAAAAATGAAATAACATGAGCAAATTTGACAATACAGAAGCCATCAACCAGTTAACCCATAAAATAATTGGTTGTACCATGCAAGTGCACAAAACATTAGGTAATGGTTTTCAAGAGGTGATTTATCAAAGAGCCTTGGCTATTGAATTTGCGCATCAGAATATTGAGTTTGAGAGAGAAATGGAAATGGACTTGCATTATCGTGGACAGCATATAGGAACACGTCGTGTTGATTTTTTTGTAGAAGGTGAAGTAATGGTTGAAATAAAAGCAATCGAAAAACTGGAAGCTGTACACAGGGCACAGGCAATAAACTATTGCGAAGCATATAATATTGCGAATGGTTTACTCATAAATTTTGGTTCCATCAGCCTCGACTTCAAACGGGTATATAATAAAAACCTTGTCAATCCAAACAAATCCTGAATATCTTATAATCCCTAAATCTTGTTCAAGACAATGAATACTCCATCATTTTTAGAAGACCATATATCGCAAATACCAGCTCTACAGTTGCTCATCAATATGGGCTACCACTACGTTACCCCTGCTCAGGCTATGGAGTGGCGTAAGGGTAAAAACTCAGTGGTATTGTTTGAGGATGTATTGTTTAATCAACTTCAAAAGATAAACAGTTTTAAACGTAAGGGTGAAGAATATAAGTTTTCAGAAGCCAATATCAGCTCCGCTGTTTTGGCTATCAAGGAACTACCTATTCATGAAGGTGTAATGAATGCCAATGCCGCCTTTTACGATTTAATCACTTTAGGTAAGGCATTTGAGCAAAGCATCGATGGAGATAAAAAAAGCCACTCGCTACAATACATCGACTGGCAAAACCCTGAAAACAATGTATTTCATGTTACCGAAGAATACAGCGTTTTACGTGATGGCAGAGCAGACACCTACCGACCTGATTTGGTGTTGTTTGTAAATGGCATACCTACTTGTATTGTAGAGTGCAAAAGCCCTGCTTTAAGTGGTACTAAAAAACCTGTTGAACTGGCTATTGAGCAACATGCACGCAACTTTAGTGCCGATGGTATTCGTTCGCTTTATGTGTATTCCAGTCTTTTACTAAGTACGGCAACAAACGAGGGCAGCTACGCTACCACGGGTACTCCTAAAGAGTTTTGGGCTAAATGGAAAGAGCAATTCCCAAGCAAAGCAGCAGAAACAAAGTATTGGGATTCATTAAAGGATTTAAAGAATAAGCCATTAAGCAAAGCCGATAAAGACAAGCTATTTTCCGAAAGGTTTAAATATGTACGTCAGTACTTCGATAGCTTGGAGGAAGAAGAACGCCCACTCACAAAGCAGGATGAGCTAATATTCAGTTTATGCGACCCTGCACGTCTGCTAGATTTCATTCGCAATTTTACTTTATATGATGATGGCATAAAAAAAGTAGCACGTTATCAGCAGTACTTTGCCGTAAACGAAACCATTAAACGGGTTTCCCGCTTCGATGATACTGGCAAACGCAAAGGTGGTGTTATTTGGCATACACAAGGTAGTGGTAAGTCATTAACAATGGTAATGCTGGCGCAGCTTTTAGCATCAGACAAGAATATAAAAAATCCTAAAATCCTATTAGTAACAGACCGTATCGATTTGGACGACCAAATCTCTGATACTTTTAAAAAGTGCCAAAAAGAAGTACGTCAGGCAAAAACAGGAACGCATTTAGCAGAATTAATTAGCGATAATGACGATGCCATTATCACAACCATAATAAATAAGTTCGAAGCAGCCGTTAAGCAATGCAAAGAGCCTTTTACTTCACCTGATATTTTTATTCTGATTGATGAAGGCCACCGTACCCAATACGGTAGTTTTAACGTGAGTATGCAAAGGGTATTCCCAAATGCTTGTTTCCTTGCCTTTACAGGTACACCTTTAATGAAAAAGGAAAAGAGTACAGCTCAAAAGTTTGGTGGTTATATAGGTAAAGCATATACGGTTAACGATGCGATTGAAGATGGTGCAGTAGTTCCTTTACTATACGAAGGTCGTCACAACTTAATGAGCATTAACGAGAAACCTTTAAACACCTTTTTCGATAAGGTTTCAGAACCTTTAAGCCCTTATGGTAAAGCAGCATTGAAACGCAAATTCAATACAGTAAATGAGCTAAATAAAGCCGACCAAATAGTATATGCCCGTGCTTGGGATATTAGCGAACATTATACCGACTTTTTCCAGTCCAACAGCGATACCTATAAACCCAAAGCACAACTGGTTGCCCCATCTATTAAAACAGCTTTGCTGTATAAACATTATTTGGATGAAATCGGGCAAATATCGTCAGAGGTAGTTGTTACCCGTTCCGACCAGCGAGAAGGTACAGAAGATTCGTTTTACAACGAGAATGAAGAAAAGCAGCGAGAAGATTTGTATTTCAAGGCAATGGAAGACAAATATGGTGACCTGAAAAACTTTGAAAAGAGCATCATTAACCAATTTAAAAAACGAGATATACCCGAAATATTAATTGTAGTTGCAAAACTCCTTACGGGTTTTGATGCTCCAAATAATACCGTATTATATCTGTGCCGTAGTCTTAAAGAGCACACCCTACTGCAAGCAGTAGCTAGGGTAAATCGTGTTTATCCGGGTAAAGATTACGGCTACATTGTTGACTATTACGGCAACCTCGAAAACTTAGACAATGCCTTAGATACTTATTCAGGCTTAGAAGGTTTCGACAAGGAAGATATAGAAGGAACCCTAACCAACATTAACGAGGAAATTAAAAAGTTACCTCAGGCACATGCCGAGCTTTGGGATATTTTCAAAAGCTTACAAGGTAAAAACTTAGAACCAACAGCATACGAAGAACTGCTTTCTGCCGAAGACCTAAGAAATAAGTTCTACGAGAAATTATCAGTCTTTGCCCGAATGCTCAAACTGGCTCTATCATCGGTCGATTTTGTCAACAATACCGAGGAAGAAAAAGTCAATACCTATAAGGATGATGCAAAGTTCTTCTTAAAACTTCGTGTGAATGTAAAACGCCGTTACAACGATGATATTTCCTACAAAGAATACGAACCCCAAGTTCAGAAGCTTATTAACAAGCATCTTTCAACCGATGGTGAGATTCTAAAAATTACCGACTTGGTAGACATCTTCAATAAAGAAGAAAGAGAAGCCGAAGTTGAAAAGATTGTAGGAAAAGCAGCACAAGCCGACCACATTGCCAGCCGAACCATAAAGGCTATCAATGTAAAAATGCAGGATGACCCTATCTTCTTTACCAAGTTTGCCGATTTGATTCGTCAAACCATAGAAGATTACCACCAGAAACGTATTGATGAAGCGGAGTATTTAAAGAGAGCCAAACAATTCGATAAAGATTTCTTTGAAGGCAATAGAGACGATGCACCCGAAGAACTGGCAAACAACGAAGTGGCTCTGGCTTTCTACAATTACAGTAAATCGGTTTACAAAGATGTGGAGCTATTAAAAACGCCTTTCCACATTGAAATGGGTTTAATCATAGACCAGTCGGTAAAGAATCATATTTACCTCAATGATAAAAAGATTGTGGATTGGCATAAGAATGTAGATATCACAGGAAAAATAAACATTGAGTTAAACGATTCTATATACGACCTATTGCAAAAATTCGATATTGATACCAACTGGGACGACATAGACCATCTAATTGAAGAGTGCTTAAAAATCGCAATCCATAAATACAAGTAGATGGTGAAGGAACAAATTACATATGGCACTTCAATAATTGAATACTCTTTAGCTTTTGCTGAACGCAAAACTTTAGGAATAAAAGTATATCCCGATAAATCGGTTCATGTTATTGCCCCAACAGGTACGAGCATGGAAAAGGTATCGGAAAAGGTACATAGCAAAGCTGCATGGGTATTACGTCAACAAGATTTCTTTTTGTCCTTTCATCCAATAACACCGCCCCGTAAATTTATTAGCGGAGAAACACATTTGTATTTGGGTAAGCAATATCGCCTAAAATTGGTTGAGGCTGAAAAGGAATCGGTAAAACTACAAGGCGGGAACATAACTGTTTATTGCAAGCATAAAGACAATAAGCATCGTATTGAAAAGCAATTAAAAGAATGGTACAAAACAAAAGCAGACCAGCATTTTAATAAACTTTTTGAAGAACTGGCACCATTGGCAAAACCCTTCTACGAAGGCATGCCAACAATCAAATACAGATGGATGGATAAACGTTGGGGAAGCTGTAGTCAAAAAGGTGAAGTGCTATTGAATAACGAATTAATCAAAACACCTAAAAAGTGTATTGAATATGTGATAATACATGAGTTATGCCATTTGGCACACCTCAATCACAGTGCAGCTTTTTATGAGCTATTAGATAAACTTTCTCCCGATTGGCGAAGAACAAAAGACGAATTGGAAAAATTAATGGTATAAAACAAAAATAGAGTAAAGAGGAAATGTAGGAAATAGCGGAAATCTTTCCTATGAATCCTACAAATCCGACATCCTAAATTAATAATTATGGCAACCCCGAAATTAACTTTTAACCTGACAAAAGATGTTAACTACTGAGCTAAAACATAAAATTGAGAAGTTTGATATTCAGCGACATTTAAAAGTTGAGCAATTCAATAAATTGAATGAATTGCAAACCTCATTTGTTAATGATTTTCCAATTAGTGTTATCCAAAACCTTGAAATCGATGACTACATAGTAGGTAAAGGTTCCAATACATCTTTCTGTAATAGAATAGAACGGAAATTAGAAATAATTGGTAGAATGAGGGGTTCTACATCCTCAAAATTTGTTGTTTATTATGGTGTTAATGGAAAAGACGAGACCCCAAAGTATCGATTTACAGCAAAGCTAGGTAAGGTTTCTGATGAACAGGAAGCATTAAAAAGGGTAATAGCTGAAATTATTTCTTTAATAAATGCAGGTAAAATTGATGATAGAAAGTCTATATCGAAAAACCGATTATCCGATTTATTCAAATATAAAATACTAGGAACTTACTATCCTGATAAATATTTAAACCTTTATTCCCAACGGCACCTAAATTTCTTCTTAGGTGAGTTAGGCTTGAATACTAATGGTAATAAAGTTTTAGATAAACAAGATGTATTGTTTGCATTTAAGAATGCTAACCAATTAATGCAAGGTTGGACTAATTACGAGTTCAATGATTTTTTATATAATGCAGTTGGTTATCCTCCTGCAAACGATGAAGAAGAAAAAGAAAAGGATGCATTTCCTCCGATAGAAAAAGTAAAGCCGGAAATAATCGATTTAAGCATTGAACAAGCACCCAGTAGCCCTCCTAAAAAAAACAAGGGAGTAGCTAAACCAAACTACAAAGAGCAGCAGGAACGTAATGACAAACTTGGAAAACGAGGTGAAAATATTGTTTATAATCTTGAGAAAGAATTTATCACTGCAAATGGTTTTAATGAAGACCTTCTGCTTCACTCTTCAAAAGATGATGACCGATTGGGTTATGATATTCAATCGGTAGATGAAAGCGGTAACACAAAATACATTGAGGTTAAAGCTACTAGACGTAAAAAAGGTGATACTAATTTTATAATTACCGAAAATGAAGTTGATAAAGCAGAGAAACTGGAAAATTATTACATCTACATTGTATTTGAAGCACATACAACTAAACCTAAGATTTGACAATTAAAAGAGCCTTTTAAAGAGCATAAAGATAAGTTTAACCTAACCCCAATAAATTATAGGGTTTCAATATCTGTAAAAGAATAAGTTATGGCAAACAATTCAACAATCAACATGGGTAACGATGAGTTCATTCTTTATATCCGTAAGAAAGCCACAAATTGTAGTATTTCTAACGATGATTTAGGAAAGAATATATGGTTATGGCTAGAAAAAAGAGGTGCTGTAAAAACATTTGAAGGAAAACCGCAGCCATGCTTGTGGGGTAAAGATGCTGATAACAGAGATAAGGATATGCTACCATATAATGCAACTCAATTTAGTTTTCAAAGAGATTTGCTGCCGGAACTATATACTTACTTGGATGAATTAGCCCTACAATAATATTAAACTATGAAGCTATATAATAAAGTAAAAAACAATCTTACCTTACTCAAAGAGAAACCTTTCAAACTCGAACGTGAAATTCAAACCTTGTTTGAATCCCAACTTTCAGAATTATTAGGTCTGCAATTAGTTAAATCTGAGTTCAGTATTAAAAACAGACGTATTGATACACTTACTTTTGATACGCAAAGTAATGCCTTCGTAATTATTGAATACAAACGTTCAAAAAGTAATAGTGTAGTTGACCAAGGTTTTACGTACCTAAATCTAATGTTGGAAAACAAAGCCGATTTTATTATCGAATACAACGAATCTTGTAATGGTAAATTACAGCGAAAAGATATTGATTGGTCACAAACCAGAGTAGTTTTCGTTTCAACAAGTTTCACCGAAAATCAGAAGCTGGCAACCAACTTTAAAGACATTGCAATTGAGCTATACGAAGTGAAGCAGTATGAAGGTGAAATAATTGCTATTAACCCAATAAAAAAGTCTTCTTCGGCAACCAGTATTCAACCACTAACAGAGAAAGACGAAGCAATTAAAAAAGTATCAAGAGAAATAAAGGTTTATACGGAGGACGACCACCTTGCAAATATATCGGACGAGATTACAGAACTATATGAAGCCTTTAAAGATGCAATACAAAATTTAGCAGATGATATTGAAGTAGTACCGCGTAAACAACAAATTGGTTTCCGTCATGATGGTGTTATCTGCGATATACACATCCAAAAGAAAGGTCTCAAAATGTGGATTAACCTGAAAAAGGGAAATCTGGATGACCCTAAGAACATAACTCGTGATGTCTCTGAAACAGGGCATTGGGGAAATGGTGATTATGAACTTTCAATTAATAATACGGATAATTTAGAATATATAATGAGCCTTGTTAAACAGGCATTGTAAAATAACTTGATTATGGCAAAACAGAATCTTTCATTCAATATTATTACTTTTCAGCACCCTGAAGAGCAAAAACTATTTCAGTTTGTAACCGAAAAGAAAGAAGGATTCTTCCCCCTGCGCAATTATAAGTTACCTGCCAATGTTTTAGATATTATTTCTGCCGAAGATATAAATAAGGACATACCACTATACACCAATTTTGAAGAAGATGTACAAGGGGATTTAGAGTTGAATGTTACATTAAATGATTCACCCGATTTTGCCAAACATTACTACAGGTCAAGGATATATAACTATTTCAAGAAAATAAATGAGATAGTACGCTTCAATTATATAGGTGACATTGAAGTTTGGATTAAAGCTAAAGATAAGAATAACAATCCCTGTACTTTCTTTCATAAATTTGGAATAAGAGTACAATTCGAAAAAGTATCGGATAACCCTGAATTACTTCTGTACTACATTGGTAAATCAAGGATTTTCAACAAAAATCTTGAAAACCTACCCGAAATAAGCCCTACACAATACGGTAAGGTATTCTACAAAAAAGAGATACATAAATACCAAAGGTTACCTGATGAAGTTAGAGAAGAATTAAACCAGGTTTACCCGGTTGTGAACGAAAAGCTTGAAAAAGAACTAGGCTTAGAAATGGATTTTGAGTACGTTACCAATAAGTACACTCACATTCATAATTATATTAATGACTTCCTCAAAGCCTACTTATATACAGAAGATTTCAAGAAAGTTGCTCTTTTATCTAATGATGGATTTCTAAAGGTCAACCCTGAAAATATTTTAAATGTAGCTAGTGAGAGCAATAAACTTGAGTTTGAAGATGGCGACGGTGTTGTACCAAAAAAAGATATTTGGAGGAAAAAACCATACGAGAAACAAAAAAATACAAACCTTCAATTCATTTTTATTTATCACGAAAAATCTAAGGATGCATACGACAAAGCTTTTTCCTATTTCAAGGGAAACAACGATTTTTATGGTATATCAAAATTTGTAAATGTACCATTCCACTATAATGAGTCTAATAACATAGTGCTATCCGATGGTGACAATACAATTGACAGCATTAAGGACAAGTTTAAGAATTTCACTCCTGAATCAGATATAACATACTTTGCTATTTATATTTCACCATTTACTAAGGAAGTAAAAGACCCAACAGACCGCAAGCTTTATTATAAAGTAAAAGAAGCTCTTTTAAATAGCTTTATTTCTTCACAGGTAATTGAGGAAGAAACCATTTTCGATAAAGGCTTTAAGTGGTCAATGACCAATATTGGCATTGCCATATTGGCAAAGTTAGGCGGCATTCCTTGGATTATTCAAACTCCATTTAAACGAGAGTTAATCTTTGGCGTTGGAGCATTTGAGAATCAAGAACACGGAGTAAAATATATAGGAAATACATTCTGCTTTTCAACAGATGGTCACTTTAAGGAATTTGACTGCTATAGTCATGATGAAATGTTCCTTCTGGCTGGAGACATTGAGTTAAGTATTATTGATTTCCAAAAGAAACACCGAAACTTTCGCTTAGAACGTTTAATAATCCACTTTTATAAAACAATGAGTGCCAAAGAACTCAAACCAATTATGAAAGTGTTGGAACGTTTAAAGCTTAAAATACCAATATTCATAGTATCCATAAACAAAACCGATAGCGAAGACTATTTGGTTTTTGATGATGATTACAGTAAAAAGATGCCGGTAAGTGGCACAATTGTTCCAATTGGCAACTACCAGTATTTACTATGCAACAATAGCCGCTATTCTGATATTGATAACTCTACAGTTGATGGCTTTCACTTACCTATCAAGATAAAGCTTACCTGTTCAGAACCAGAGCAGCTAAATGATGAAGTAGCACAAGAATTAATCGACCAGGTATATCAGTTCAGTAGAATTTATTGGAAAGCATTGAAACAACAGAACTTACCGGTAACAATTAAATACCCCGAAATGGTTGCCCAAATAGCACCCCATTTCAAAGACGGTATAATCCCCGATTACGGGAAAGATAATTTGTGGTTTTTGTAAAAATATTGAACATGACAAACGAATATATTCACATATCAGAAGTACTAGACAGCATTGTTATTAACGCTCCCAAGTATTTTCGTAACAAAGTTTGGGGTGAATACTTTGGAGGTTTATATGCTTTCTTAGAGGAGGAAGAATCTTCCTTAAAATTAAAGAACATTGAAATAAACTTATCAAATTGCATATGGGCTGACCCAATTCCAATTATTTCTCTATTGGTTCTTATCAATCAACGGGTAAAATTATCAAAATCAGATATCGTATTTACTCTTCCGTTGGTTACAAGTAAAACGTTAAGTGACGAATCAAAAGTGTTTCTTAAATTTCTCCATCAAGAAGGTTATTTAGCGACCATTAAAGAGTGTGGTATAATCAAAAATGAACCTGACGACATTGAAACAAAAATTGAGAGTTTAATTGTTAATCTTAATTATTTTGATTGCCACTTGTTCGATACTAAAGTTTTTAACACAATCTCAACTCATGAAAGTGATGCTGAATTTTATAAAGTTCTAAATGATTTTATTGATGAAATCTCAATTAACCTAAAAAATAAGAAACTACCAATTCGTAGATACCAAGATATTATTTTCAGAATCAGAACATTTCTTGCTGAAACTATTAACAACGTATATCAACATGCATACATTGAAGAAGTAGACAAAAGCTATGTAGGTGTTTACGTTAGATATCGTTATGGTTTACAAAACGACACAATTGCGAAATTTGAAAAGGATAAGCTAAAAAAACTTGCTCGACATGAACTAAATAATTCACCAAGAATATCCTATGGGCTTAATGAAATCATTGAAACAAAGGAAGGTTTTGTTGAGGTTTTTGTAATTGATGTAGGTCAAGGGATAGCTGCTTCCACTGGTAAAAGGAACCCTGAAACGAAAATCAAGCATCCTACAAGGGCAGCTTTCTTAGACATTTTCAACACTGAACAAAGAAAAACAACCTCTTCAGATAAAAATGAAACTGAAATCAGAGGTCTAGAATATATAGGAAAACTTATCGAACAGGAAAAAGACTTCATCCTCAGTAAAGATAGAGAAGACTGGCTTGGTGGCATAATGCCTGATTTGAAAAATGGAGGATACTTTGAGAGAGTCAATGGAACAGATGTTCACACGAAAGGTTGTATATGGCAGGCATCTTTATCATGGCATTCGCAAAATAATACTACAGGTGATTGGGAGAATTTACCTATTACAGCCAAGCGTTTATTAAATCTATACAAATCTACTCATGTAAGTACTGAACTCCTACGGAATTACATAATTATTGATGAAAGAATTATCCATCATCCGAATTGGCAAGAACGAAATATTTTTATTCAAAAACACTTCGACGAAAAAAGTGAAGTAAATACTGTAATATATCTACCTCAAGAAGGTGTAACTAAACATTTATTGGGCTTCGTTTTATTGCGCTATATTTCTGAATCTTGTAATCCGAATACAAATCTAATTATTGCAGATATTCCTGATGAGGAGTGTTCAACTTACTCAGCAGCCTTAATTTCAGCACGATACAATGTCCAGTTTAGAGAATTGCTGGTCAAAATACCTCATATAATACTTATTTCTAAATCTTTATCAATTTGCACACTATCATTTAGTGAAAAAAATTTTCAAAAAGACACAAATTTCTTTAATCAGTTTATTAGTGATGATTTATCAAGTTTATCACTTTACAAAATTCTTGAAGTGCTAATAACGTTTGATTCACTTACAATATGGCAAGATGTTATCAAGAATAACGTACATGCTTTTATTAATGCGGAAGTTTTGTGGGACAAAATCCAAACAGAGCCTGAAAAATATGATACAATTGATGGTTATTTAGATTTCAACCAGATATGCGAAGTTCCAGCTTTCATTAAGCTATTTGAAATAGGTTTGCAAAGAGTTTCTGGTCTATTTAAAAACTATTCTATAAGTGTTAATAACCTCGATATTTTAACCGAAAATATATGTAATAGATTTCAAGCAAACTTATACGATTCAGTTTCTGACAATAATCTGGCATTTTTAATAGGTAGCGTATTGGTGAAAGGTTTTACACAAGAAGAAGGTTTTTACGTAGTAAATAGTGAAAATATAGCACTTCATTGTTTTCACCATCCTTCTTCCAATGCAACCCCGATTTTAAAGCTATTTTACTGGCCTAAAAAATCTTGGATTGACCATCATTTCCCCCCATTAACAAATAAAGTTTTTAAAAGAATCGGTAGGACACATGCTATTTCTGAAGGAGGTTGGCTAGCATATGAAGTGCCACGCTATGACATAAGCGATGAAAGCTTTTATCAAGCCAAACCTAGTAAAACATATGAAACTTGGCAAAATACAAAGTTAGGTCTTAGTATTGGAAATTTCCGTTACGGCAATTATGCTGATTTATTAAAAATAGACATGCGAACCGTAATTGACAATGCGTTTTATTTTAAGGATGATTTAGCCAAATATCTAGTTAGTCACATTTTTTATGCTTTGGGTGGGGCAAAAAAAGAACAACTGATAGATAAAGATTACTGGCCTTACATAGAAAAATACAATTATTCAGATAGGTATGCAAACATCGCTGTGGTCGTATACCCAAATCATTTTTATGCAAATTACCTATTTGGCCACTTGACAGGTATTATTAAATCTGAATTATTTGGTAAGATTGTTTCTTTGAACTATGTTAGAAACAATCATTCAAAAACAAACTTACTATTTTCACCTTTATCCTTCCCTCGCATAATAGAACTTTTATCAGCAGATAAGAATGAAGTTTTATTTTTTGATGACGCTGTAATAACAGGTAGGACAAGGAAGGAGGTTAAACATTTAGCTTTTTTCCTAGGTGCTAGTGAAATTAAAAGTTTAGCAATTTTAGATAGACAAAGATTACCTTATAGTACTCCAAATAAAGAAACAAACAGCTTTTACTGGAGATTAGATATCCCTCGCTTAGGCTATTATGATAATAACCCAATTTCCAATTCTCTATCAAAGGCTTTAGATTTCAAAGAGAAGATTATTCCTGATGTGAAAAGTCGCATTAATGATTGGAGTCAAAACTGGTCAAATAAGCTTGTTACCATATCAAATTACTCTAATTTTTTAAGTCCTGTAAGTGTTAAACTGAACAAGCCTTTAAAAAAGTTTGGGGTTAGACGTAACCCAAGCTCCAACACATTTGAACAAATAGGGGGCGATTCTAACCAAATATACATTCATACCTCAATAGGTCTTATTGTTTATTGCCTTGAAATGCATTGCATTACAGGTAGGGATGATTTAGCTCTTAAATACTGTAAGGAAAACATTCAAGACACTGTAAAAATTGAATTGATATGTAGTTATATTTTATTATATGGTAATGAAATTAGACCATCCCTGAAACATGAATTACTTGAAAAACTGATTGAGGTTTCTGGTTATTCTGATTATGATAACTATTCTACATTAGCAGCCTTAACAGTTCTTTCGCTCTCTCAAAATGAATTTAAAAAACTATCTAGTATAAATGCCATAAAATCAAATAGTAACCTAGATATTCTTATTGCTTTTGCAATACAATCTTTAGTTTTTAACTCGTCAGTTGAAGGGTTTGAATCTTATCATAATTTAATCAATGTAACAGCAGAAAAAAGCACAAGAAGACTATTGCGTCGTTTAGATTTTCATAGACAGATATACAATAAAAGAAGTGCTCATATTTCTCCAATTCACGCAGTTATCAACCAAAGAAAATCACAGGAAAAAAGGTTTTTTGATTTTGATGTGACTTTAAAGAAATTAAAGGGCCACATTTCTGATTTTCCACAAGAGGTATTTCCGTATCAATTTAGTAAGGTTAACTTGCTTAAAAATATTGATTATCTAAAGGAGCAAGTTTTCCTGTTTTTTAATTTATTACAAGATGAATCATATGAAATGGCAGAAGATGTTAAATCGAAAATTGAATCATATATAGAACCTAATTTATTAACATATCTGGAAAGAATACATTCTAATCTCTTCTTGCAAGTTAATCATCAATTAAGACCTCTTATTCGAGAATTATTTAATGAGTTTTCTACTGAAGAGTGGTTAGCTATTGCAAAGGAAAAAGAATGTACCGCATTTCTAGCCGAGCATAAAGATAAGGACTATATATCTCATCAAATTGCACTTTCAGCTACAGGTATTGAAACCTTACAAGAACTGGAAACAAAAGATTATTCCGCACTCTGGATTCCTTTTGATGATGAAATAAAATATCACATTAAGAATTTTATTACAAATTACTTACATGGTTCCTATAAATTATTCGTTGACCCATTTGGATTTAACGGTAAAATTCCACTAGCTCATTTCTGGTATACCTTTGAAGTTGATTTAGACAACCTTCAATTCAGTATGAAATTTGCTAACTCTATTGATAAAGATAAAAACTGTAAAGAGAATGCAGAAAATTCTCCTTACATAAGCCAAATTAATAATTTACTCCAGTTAGGATGCAGTGTGAATTTTTCCGAAATTGAAGTTGATTCGACGTTAGTATTAATAACACAATTTTCTTTACCAATAATTTAAATAGTCTATTATGCCAAAATTCAAACTATTAGTCATTGATGATGACCATACAAGAGAAGCTGATTACAATAAAATCTTCGCTGACAAAGAACTAGAAATGGTTTATGTATTTGAGAAAGATACTTTTTTGGATATTGACACAAACCTATTTGATTGTTTTGTTATTGATATTTCCTTAGATAATTGGACAATTGAAGAGGATGTGAAATACATGTTTAATAGGGTTGTTGAAAAAATTGGAAAACAGAAACCGCTAATTCTAGTAAGTTCCAAAATTGGAGAAGTAATACATTGGACAAACGCCTTATCAAAAGAGAATTATCAAACAATATATACAATTGCATTAGAAGAAGTGACGGTTGAAGAACAGGGATTTAAAAAAATTAAATCTTCTGAAACATCGCAAATAATTTGCAACAATATTATTAATCTACTTTGCCAAAAACTTGAAGTTTCTACCTTTTCAAAGAATCCAGATGAAAGTATTAATATTCTTCACATTTCAGACATTCAGTTTGGCGATTCTACTTTCTCTAGTCACCTTTGTGATGCATTTCCCGATTCATTTTTTCGTTTCGCAGATGATGAGAATATTAAGATTGATTTTATAGTTGTGACAGGAGATATCGCTTTTGACGGTTCACCTTCTCAATTTGAAATGGCCTATGCTTGGTTTCTAAAACTTACAAAAAGAGTGCTCGGTAATGAAAATTATATTGACAGAGTATTATTTGTTCCAGGTAATCATGATATAAATCTTTCTTTGAGTGCATTAAATAACTTTCAATATAAGTACCCATCAAAAAGTGACAAAAATAAAAAAATTGAAATTATCAAAAGAAGCACGTTCCTTGAAGATTATACATTATATGCGTTGGACCCATTTCGTGACTTTGCGTACCGTACAACAAATAACCCCAAATGGTTGTCCAACCCAACTTTATCATTCTTTGATAACCGATTTACATTTTTAGGTATTAGATTCTTGCATTTAAATTGTAGCTTACCATATAAACAACTTGGTGAAAGTGAAGCAATTTTTGGTTTTGAAGAAGAACACCTAGAGCAATTACAGGCTTTATTAAGTGGTGTAAACAAACAAGTTCCAACAATTGTATTGGCACATCCATCACCGGCAGGGTTAGGCTATAATGACGATGGTTATAGTTCTGAAAATTGGCGTAAACTAAGTAATTTATTAGTTAATTGTAATGCTAAATTATTTTTATTTGGGCATACACATAATAGTTTAGATGCTATGAAGATGCCACTTTCTGAGGGCAAATCGATTATAAGAAGTGGTACAAGCACTTTATTCGTGGAACCTGGCAATGTTGGCGGCAATAGAAGTTTCAAAATTCTGAACCTAATTCGCAAATCACATAAAGTTATTGATTATAAGGAAAATGAATATCTATTATTGAATAATGGAAGAATTTTATCTGCTAACAATGAATTTACAAGTAGCGAAGAATGGCAATAATCCTGTAAAATGTTTTCATTAGGATATAATACTAGCCAACCCACAAATCCTACACAGGAAATATGGTGTTCGTCCGCCTCTTTCGGCAAGTTCAGTGCCAGCCCGTTCAGCACTTTTTTATTTACTTCAATAATTTATAAGGTATAAAAAAAAGCTAAACGCCTTACAGGTTCGCTATCGCTCAGGCTGTCACAGCTCTTGCAGCTCAATCGTTGTCCTCACGGTAGCTCCTGTATATTTTTAAAATCTTTCCTACGTTCCTCCGGTCAGTATTTAAAAATCTACCCGCTACCAATAATTGGCTCGCCTGCTGGTCGCTGCGGGCTGCGGCTGACATGTTTTATTTGCCTCCGCTTCGCTCTGGCTATTAAAGCGGTAGCCTTGTGTAGTTCAGCTCCACAAAGCTTTTTGATATATTGATTTTCAATGGTAAAAACCTTTGTTCCACTTCCTACATATGCTGCAAAAAGTTTTCAGAACCTCAAACCATTCTTTTGCAACACCCTTGCTCCACTCGCAGGCGGCTCGCGATGCTTGGACAGTGTCCGCAACCCATTTCGCTGCGCTACATTCATTGCAGCCACTGTCCAGTCGTTTGGCTCAAGGCTGTTTTTTCCTGTGCCGTATTTCTTCCGACGCGCAGTTGTACAGTTGACGACACAGTTATTATAAATTGAAAAATACCCCCACGCATTCCACGTGCTTGCAGCATATTCACTACTCTCATTTATTCATTCCTCGTACCTCGTCATTTCTGCATTCGTTTCATTCATAAGCTTCAGCACCCCACGCAAAAGAGGCTCATTCAGTCATTACGCCCTGGTTATCACCAGACCTCCATTCCTTCAATCACCACATTTGCTTTCCCATCACACACCCATCTTGACGACTTGACCGAAAAGTAAGTTCCTGAAATTACCAACCGCATTAATTGTACGCTTAAGCTAAGATAAGCCACGGGTCTGAAATCAGTCAAAAGACTACGGCATAAAGCCGCTTCGCTATTTATTCCGTTTCCTTTTGCCTGTATCATCCCCTTTTCTTTTTGGTTGCCTAAGCGTTCAATTAAGCCTCCCCATGTCCAAATGCTAACCACTGAAGATATGACATAGCAAAATGATGCAAGACGATGTATAGAAACCCATAAACATCTAACTGCTCGATAATTGCAATACATTTAATTGAAAGCAAGGACAAAACCGAGTTAAGTCCGTACCAAGTCCATGCGAAAAAAGTATTGTATAATTTAAATAGTATAAAAATGGGTAAGATTAATCAAGGTATCTTAGGAGGTTTCAGCGGTAAGGTTGGAAATGTTATCGGTGGAAATTGGAAAGGGATTGATTACATGAGGGTAAAACCTGCAAGTGTAGCAAATCCACAAACAGAAGGTCAGGTTGACCAACGTACTAAATTCTCTACTGTATTGCAATTCTTGCAGCCATTGAAAGACTTTATAAAAGTCGGTTACAAGAGCTATGCAATCAAAATGACCCAGTTTAACAGTGCGATGTCATACATCTTAAAAAACGCTGTTACTGGCGATTATCCTGATTACACAATTGATTATGCGAATGCATTAATCAGTCGTGGTTCATTAGCAAGTGTTTTAAATGGTACTGCTGCTTCCTCTGCTTCAGGTGTAGTTGAATTTACCTGGAATGACAATTCCAGTGAAGGAAACGCACAAGCGACCGACAAAGCAATGATTGTTACATACAACCAATCAAAAGGTGAAGCAATTTTCGTAACTGCCGGTGCAGCCAGAAGCGCAGGAACTCAAACACTGACCGTGCCTGATGATTTTTCAGGTGATTCAGTTGAATGTTTTATCGCTTTCATTAGCGAAGACGGTCTTTCTGTTTCAAACAGTAAATATGTTGGCTCTATTACTGTTGCATAAACAGAGTAATTTCGGATTTCCTTTAAACCGCTTCATTTGAGGCGGTTTTTTTGTGCTCTTATATTTCTTTTCACGATACCAATCGTGAAATATAGTATTTCTGAACATCTTTACTTAGGTAGGACAATTTAGTAATTTTAAGTTTCTATCATTTATATTTGACTTTCTTCCTTAAGTATTATAATTTTAATTAGATAAACAAACGTTATCCTAATAAGGTATAATTTATTCTTTAAGTTTCTATTTTGAGAGATTACTGCGATTTTCTGTAGTTATGTGGAGTGGTTTCATAATATGTTTTTATTAACAAATTCAACCCTAAAATGAACTCTAATAATGAACCTTTTTCTAATGCAGACCAAAAACAATCAACTTTATTTACTGGTAGTAATAAGGGAATAGATACTAATAAAGATGATGAAAAATCATTTTCTATTGATATTCCTAAAATAGAACTGCCAAAAGGTGGCGGAGCTATAAGAGGTATCCAGGAAAAATTTGAAGTAAATGCAGTAAACGGCACTTCTTCACTTTCTATTCCACTACCATTTTCTCCATCAAGACAAGGCTTTCAACCGCAATTAGCATTATCGTATAACTCAGGTAATGGGAATAGCTCTGTAGGAATTGGTTGGAGCATAGGCATATCCTCTATTAGTAGATCAACAAACAAAAAAATACCAGAATACAGGGATAGTGAAGAGTCAGATACCTTTATGCTCGCAGGGGCTGAGGACCTGATTCCCAAATTAGGAATTTACAATGGAAAATGGAGTGAAGTAATTAAATCATATACTGAAAACGGCATACAATATAGCGTAAAAGAATATAGGCCAAGAATTGAAGGTCTTTTCGCTAAGATTGAAAAATTGACGGATATCAACGGAATCGTTCATTGGAGAACTATTAGCCGCGATAATGTGAAAACCTTTTACGGATTTACAGGAGAAAGTAGAATTTTTGATCCTAAAAATCCAACCAGAATTTTTCAATGGTATATTTCTCATTCATACGATGATAAGGGCAATTTAATCATTTATAGGTACAAGCCTGAAGATTCTAAAAACATACTTAATCATTCATTTGAGAAAAATAAAAATGGAAATTGTACCAATACTTATATTAAAAAGATTGTTTACGGAAATAGAACACCTTTTAAACATGGAGATACATTGCCCGACGAATCAGAGTGGCAAAATGAATTTATGTTTCATACCCTATTTGACTATGGTGAACATGATTCGGGTAATTCTGAAAATGTATATAATGAAGAAGAGAAATGGGATTGCAGAAATGATGCTTATTCGAACTACAGAGCTGGGTTTGAAATAAGAACTATTAGAAAACTAAAAAGAGTACTTAATTTTCATTTGTTTAAAGAACTGAAGTCAACAGAAGAAGATCAACCATTTCCATATTTAGTAAAATCATTGGAATTGCGATATAAAGATTCTTTGCATTTTAAGTCAGTTGACAAATTTATTGAAGGTTATTCTCTATTAACTAAGGTAACACAAAAGGGGCATCGATTTAACACAGAAAGTAAAAAATTCAATGAGCAAGAATTGCCAGCCATGGAATTCACTTACCAAGAGCATGAGTGGAAAACTAAATTTGAGGCCGCTGATGAAAAATCAGTTCAAGGTTTTCCCTTTGGAATTGATGGAAGCAGTTATCTAATAAACGATCTTTATAATGAGGGTATTCCTGGTATTTTAAACCGAAATTCAGTACCATGGTATTATTCCAGAAATGTTGGGAGCGGTTGTTTTGCTCCTCCGGAAAAAGTGAATGTAATGCCTAATTTTGGTAACAAGTCTGGTATTCAAGTAATGGATGTTGATGGAAACGGGGAAAAAGCTTTTGTTAGTTATAATCAAACGAATGCGTCGTATGCTATCATTAATGAAGATGAACAAATTCAACAAGTACAGAACTTTAAAGCAATTCCTTATCCCGATATTCAGAATGAAAGAGCCAAATACATTGACTTAAATGGGGATAATAAGGCAGATCTAATTGTCCCTAAGGGAGAATACTTTTTGTATTATCCATCAGATGGAAAAAAAGGATTTAAATCCGGAATAAAAATTAAAAAACCATCCTGTGATACCCATGCTCCTACATTCATCCATTCAGATGAAAAGAATACAATTTTTATTGCTGACATGGTTGGTGACGGATTATCCGATATAGTAAAAATTGAAAATGATACCGGGTTGGTGTGCTATTGGGCAAATATGGGATATGGGAAATTTAGCCCGAAAGTAATCATGGGAAATCTGAAATTTGGCTCACAAAAATTAAATCCACAATATATAAAACTGTCTGATATTGATGGCGGCGGATCAGCAGATATCATATATATAGGAAATAATAAATTCCAAGTGGCTTTGAATATGAGTGGCAATTATTTTAATGAAGAAGTTATTGAAATCGAAAATTTTCAGAAAATTGATACTCTTATCAATATTCAGGTTACAGATTTTTTAGGAACTGGAACAGCCTGTATTGTATATTCCTCCCCACATAAAAAAGATGAAGCACATCCCGTTAAGTATCTGGAAATAATGGATGGTAAAAAGCCATTTCTATTAAATAAAACTAAAAACGGTTATGGGAAAGAAATTAATTTGAGCTATTGTACTTCAACAAAATTCTACCTCGAGGATAAGAAGGCTGGCAATCCATGGGTAACCAAATTACCCTTCCCGGTTCACGTTCTAGAGAAAACTGAAACAAGGGATTATATCTCCGGATCGCGATATGTAAGTTCATACAAATACCATCATGGATTTTATGATTTGCGATATGAAAAAGAGTTTAGGGGTTTTGGCATGGTTGAGCAAATAGATACTGAAGATTATGATAATTTTATACGGAATGATTCCAGCAATGCAATAGAAGATAAGCGATTTCACGAACCAAAAATACTAACCAAAACCTGGTACCATACAGGGGCTTACTTACAAAAATCAAAAATTCTTAATCACTTTAAAAAAGAGTATTATAGAAACCCTCAGATCGAAGAATGTCAATTACCAGATGCCAGAATTGAATACATTGGTGATAATACAACGGTATATGATGAAATTGAAGCTCATAGGGCATGTAAAAACATGATGTTGCGTAAAGAAGTGTTTTCATATGACACTAACAACAAATTAATTGAAACACCTTATGTAGTAGAGGAACACAATTGTCATATTAAACAATTGCAACCTAAATCAATAAATAAATACGGTAGCTTTATTGCCACTGAAAGCGAAGCAATAACTTATCATTACGAACAAAATTCTACAGACCCTCGCATTGCCCATTCATTAAACTTTGAAATTGACGAATTAGGAAATGTATTAAAAAGTTTATCGGTTGTTTATCCTAGAGAAAACTCCCCGGATATACCATCTTATGAAAACGATGCGGAGAGAAACATTATTCTAGAAAAACAGAAAGACTTACTCATTGAAGCACAGAAAAAGCTTTACATATCTTATACTGAAAATAGTTTCACTAACGATGCTAAAGATAATAAGGATTATAGGTTACGCATGCCCTGTGAAACAACGCTATTTGAAATTAGCAATTTATCTCCTTCAAACAAGTATTTTAATCTATATGAAAACAATACTCATTTAAAGGAAAAACTGGCTACAGTAAGTAAGAAATTATTGAAGCAACAGCGTATTGTATACGCAAAAAACAATTTTATTGGAATTAGTGGTGAAAAATATTCAGATGCCCTTGAATTTGGCAAACTTGAAAGTCTAGCTCTACCCTTCGAAACATACAAATTAGCTTTTACAAATGAACTTTGTACAGAAATATTTGGGGAGAAATTAATTGATTCTAATCTGGAGGATGCAAAATACATTAAATCAAATGTCTTAAAAACGGAAAATACAAAATTTCCAGTAACAGATAATAACAATGACTGGTGGATTCCTTCAGGGCGAGCAACGTACTCTACAAAGCAAAATTCAAAGTATAATTTCTATCAACCTGATGTGTTTTTTGATCCGTTTCAACATAAAACTTTGGTAGAGTATAATTCAAATGGCTTGTACCTTTCCCAAAGTAAAGATGAGCATGAAAATATAACCAAGGTATCAAAATTTGATTTTAGGGTGTTGGCACCAATCGAATTAAAAGACCAAAATGACAATTGCAGCGAAGTTCGATATAATACCTTAGGATTAGTAGCTGGTGTTGCCACAAAAGATAAGGGGAACGATGGGGACAATTTTACAAACTTTAAAGAAGATCTGTCCCAATCAGATATTGAGGCTTTTTATCAAAACCCTGTTTTAAAGGGAAAAGAATTACTTAATAATGCAACAAGCCGATTTGTTTATGACCTAAAAGTCCAATACTCGCCTGATGATAGTACTATAAAACCTAAACCGCTTGCAGTAGCTTCTATTAACCGCGAAGAGCATTCAAAACCAGATGTAAATTCAAAGCTTCAATATGCTTTTGAATATTCAAACGGATTGGGTGAGGTAATGTTGCAAAAAATACAGGCTCAGCCGGGTATCGCTTATAAAATTGATGAAAATGGACGCCGAATTCCAATTGACACTGGCAATGAGTTACGCTGGATAGGAAATGGACGTGTTGTAAAAAACAACAAGGGCAATCCAATAATGCAATATGAGCCATATTTTAGTACTACCCATAATTATGAGGATGATAAACAATTGGTTGAAATAGGTTATTCGCCCTTATTGTTTTATGATGCCTTGGGTAGAAATATCCGTACCGAAAATCCTGATGGTACTTTTACAAAAGTGGAATTTGATGCCTGGCAACAACAAAATTACGATGGAAATGATACAGTAGAAGATTCGAAATGGTATTCGGAAAGGACAACAGGAAGCTTATCAGATAAACAACATGAAAAAGAGGCAGCTTTAAAAGCTCAGATACATTACAATACACCTTCCAGAATTTATCTCGATTCTTTAGGCCGTCCGGTCTATACTCTCGAACATAACCGGGAAAAATCAATAGTTAATGAAGAAGCTGTCTATACCGATGCTTTTTACGGTACATTTATAAAACTAGATATTGAAGGGCAACAAAAGGAAATCCTCTCAGCAAAAGGCCATACAATCATTGATTATAAATACGACCTTGCAAGCAACCCCTGTTATCAGAATAGCAGGGATGCTGGTAAAAAATGGACTTTTGTTAATGTTATGGGAAATCCCTTATTCGGATGGGATGCAAATGGCAACAGACTTGAAACCAAATACGATGATTTAAACCGCCCTATTGAATTTCATGCTTTGCTAAAAAATGGAAGTACTTTGCTATTTGAGAAAATAGAGTATGGTGATAGGAAAAACATGAATGGTGATGATCGAAGAACCGCAAAACTTAATAACCTACTTGGTCAAGTTTATAAACTCTGCGATGGAACTGGAATAACTACTATCTCATCATACGATTTTAAAGGTAATCCACTTCAAAGCGTCCGAAAGATTTGTGAAAACTTTAAAAAAAGACCAGATTGGAACAATAATGTGGCGCTTACAGATGATGAATTTATAATTCAAAACAAATACGATGGCCTAAATAGAGTCACTAAAAGCATTTTACCGGATAAAAGCGTCCATACTCCTGTTTATAATGAAACAGGACAACTTAACGAAATCCGGGTAAGCTTTCCAGCTGGATATAATATTGATGATCCTCTTGATGTTCCTCACGCTGATGGTTATCCTTTTGTAAAAAACATCTGGTACAATGCCAAAGGGCAACGTGAAAAAATACGTTATGGAAATGATACAATAACCACCTACACATATAATGATAAGAATTACAGGCTAACCAACCTAAAAACAACCTGTAACACTGCAACCGAAAAGTTACAGGATTTGTATTACACCTACGATCCGGTAGGCAACATTACGAATATTGAAGATGCTTCCTTACAAACAATTTATTTCAGAAATACGGAAGTAAAACCCATTGGTAAGTATGAATACGATGCTTTGTATCGCTTAATTGAAGCTGTCGGGCGTGAACATGCCGGCAACAATAACAAACAACGTAATCATGAAGATATTGGCTATAATGATGGTATCCCACACCAAAACGATAGCCAAACCTTAAGAAATTACAAGCAACGTTATGCATATGATGAATTAGGGAATATACTTTACATGAAACATAATGTTAAAGATGGGGCTGATTGCTGGAAGCGTTTCTATCATTACAATCGTATACACGCAGGTTCGAATCAGTTGACTTCAACCAGTATAGATGATGAAGAATATAATCCCTCTGGTTATCCTAATATCTATACTTACGATGCTAATGGCAATATGCTTTGTATGCCACATTTGCCCATGCGGCAAAATAATGAAACAGGCGAGGAAGCCCCTTCGTTAATATGGGATTTTAAAAACCAATTGCAGGAGGTTGATCTGGGCAATAATGAAAGAGCCTACTATAATTACGACAGCCAGGGACAGCGCATACGAAAAACGATAATACGAAATGGGAAAAGGCTTGAAAGGATATATTTAGGCAGATTCGAGGTATACCGCGAGTATAATACCAATGATACTGCCCCTTACCTGGAACGCTGGACACTTAGGATAAATGATGATACCGGAACCATTGCCCAAACAGATACCAAAACAATAGCTGTACCTCAAAATGGGAAAGAACCCGATGCCAGTAATCCATTAAAAACACCATTGGTGCGTTTCCAGTATAGCAACCATTTGGGTACAGCCACTGTAGAAACCGACTTAAATGCCATTGTAATTTCCTACGAAGAATACCACCCTTATGGCACTTCAGCTTACCGAAGTTCAAAATCTGGGGTTGATGTTAGTTTAAAACGATATCGCTATACAGGAAAAGAGCGTGATGATGAGACTGGATTATATTATTACGGGGCAAGGTATTATTTGACTTGGCTTGCACGTTGGACGTGCCCAGATTCCGCTGGATTTGTGGATGGTTTGAATTTGTATCAGTTTGTTCAGTGCAATCCTGTCATATTAATTGATATTCAAGGAAATACCGCTGTCACACCAGAATATTTGGCAAGAAAAAGACAAGAAGCTGCAATCGAAGCCCAAAAATTGAGAGATAAACTTTCAAAAAATTATTTTAGTTCTACAGAAGAAGCACTAGCGGCAAGAACTCAAGGACAACATGAATTAATGGCACTAGAGGAAGTAGGTTTCTTTGAATCTCTAAATCCATTTGTCAGTGTTCCTAATTTTTTCAGGAAAGTTGAGGCAGAGTCAAATATCGCAAAAGCAAATTATGATTTAACTCCTGTAAGTTGGAGAACAGGTGACTTTACTTATGCTCCAGCAGTTTCTGCAGTTGCAGAAGAAATTGCATGGTCAGTCGCCGTCCCTGCTGGTACTCCCGCAGGAAAGAGTATATCCGCTGGTGTAAATAATGTAGCAGAACCATTAGGAGAACGATTAATAAGAGGAACAAGGTCTTTAGGGAAAAAAGTAGTACAAAAAAGCGGAGAGATTTGGAAACTTATAAGAAAGGATTTAAAACCATTAATAAACAAAGCAAATCCTCGTCGATTTAAAAATCTTTTTCAAAGAGAAAAAGATGCATGCTTCTGGGTTTCTCAAAGATTTGATGCAGCATATAGGGGTAAGGCATTGCCAGAACTACCAACTTCAGAATTACAAAAAAAGATATTGGCACCTGAGGCTGAATTTCATGAAATTGTTAAATATTTAGAGGATGTATTTGAATCATCATGGAAAAGGCCAAAGGATTTTGAAGAATTATCAAATGCTATGGAAAAAGCTGGTGAGGGAAGTAGCACCTATCTGTTGGCAGTAACAAAAGAAGGGTATCACATGATGAATGTAATATTTCACAGAGGCAAAACTGTAATAGTTGATGCGTCAACAGGTCAAATTGGAGGAGAAGAAGTATTAGAAAATATACCTTGGGTTACTTTTTTAGCACAAGTACCTAAATAAAAAAAAACATTACTACAATGTTCGACCCAGGATTTATACTAGACTTAGAACAACGGCTTGGGGTGTTAGACACCGTAAAACACAAGCTGATAAACCAGCCCGATAAGGCTGCTAATAAACTTTCCGATGTAATGGATGAGCTATACAAAATGTATGCTTCGTTAGATGAAGCCATTGTAAGCTACCTTAGTTTGTACTTTGAGAAAACAGAAAATATTGTTCCATACCGCAAAGTTTTACTTGAGTTGGAAGTTGGCAAAGCAGTTATACAAATTAATGAATCCCGGGGGCATTGTCATAAAATCAAGAATATTTATGAGACTTATCTAGACAAATGGTTCTCACGTGTTTTAGACATGAACGAGGCTGATAATTTAAGGGCATTGTTCGATATACTTAGCCAGTCTGATTATACCATGCTGGATGCCATGTTAACCGTAAACGACTGGTTAAAACAAAAAGCAGAAGATACGCTTACCCGCATTGAAAACAATGATTTTCCCGGGGCAAATGAAATTATTAAAGATGCAAGGCTGGAAGTAAAACAAGCCAGGGAAGACCTGACAAGGGCAATGAACCAGCTGCGGGTATTGCATTCTGATTTTATTGATATTACAGGGGTTGTTTAAATTATTAACTATAAATCATGAAAACAAAATTCAACCTAAGCATTGTCTTCATATTACTAATTATAATTTATTGTCCTGGATGTGAAGATCCTCCACCTGAAACTCCAACATACGATGAGGCTATTCAAATAATAAAATCATTTAAAAATGATATAGTTAGCCCCGAGCAGGTATTGCTTTCCAGTTCACAGTCTGTGGAACTGGGCGAAGCCTGGATATATGATAATTGTATGGAAACAGTTTGTCATCGCTGGGCTACTTTATATGGACAATTTTCAGGGAATAACTATAGTAAAACAACTGAGAATCAAACAGAAAAAGAAATCAATTTTTACTGGGAAAACAATTGGGTTAGTAACCATTCAATTGAAGCTGATATTAAATATGAATTGTTGGAAGCTGTATTAAAAGCTGCCTATAAAAACTCTGAGATTCATTCGTTGGATTTTAAGTTAAGTCTAAAAGATCCTGTATGTGTCAAATTAAGTAATCCCGGCCCATTTGTAACGGAATACAAAGATTATCTTATTAAAGAAGGAATAACAACAGAAGGAAATATAATTATATCGGCAATTGTAAAAGGCAAATTGCATGTTGAGTTTAAAGCCTATAATGAAGATAAGCAAGAAATTAGTTTTGACCTTTCTACTGAATTAAACGAGTTTATATCAGAAAATCTATCTTTTGATCCAGGTTATAAGTATTTCAACGAAAAGAATCAATCTGGAGGATATTCAATTATTGAAGAATCTGGTGAGAATCTTACAGCTTTTGCTATTGAATACACAGAAATTGCTTCCGAAGTTCAAAATCAAACTGAAATATCGAATAAGATTATTGAATTCTGTCAGAGTGGTGGAAGCAACATCTCTTGTAAATATGTGGAAGGAAAATGTTTAAACAGTGGTAATAATATTGTTGATCTGGAAGTAGAAAAAGGAGCTGTTGATCGTAAACTGTTTTTGTCCTGGACAAATGTATCTGATACTCCCTTAACTTCATTTAGTTATACATTGAATGTAAGAAATAAGTTTGGTCAGAAGTTAAAATCATGGTCTAGGAGGGTGAATGACAATATCAATCCTGGAGTAACATTAGAAAAAGGTGAAATACCTACGTATGTTGACGCTGAAATCTATTTTGAACTGGAAGATGTTGAATTTGAACTGGTCATTACTGAAGCAAGAAATGGAGCTGAAATAATATGTGAATAGAGCAAAAAATTAATAAAAATACGACCTCAAACTGTACAAGTTTGAAACTTATGCCAAAGGTTTCAATCTCAATTTTAATAGAACATACGAATATGAAAAATAAAATAGAAGCTAAACCTCTAAACAGTGTAGAACAGTACATCGATATCTGGAAATTCTTTTCGCAACGTAAAGAAGAGCTGCAAGCCAGGTTATATATGTTTATTACCTGGTCTGTTGGTGCCTTAATAGGTTTTGTAACCTTCGCACTTAAGGAATGGTGTTCACTACTCAGATTCACAAAATCACGGGATGTTATTTTCATCATTGCTATAGCCGTATGGATAGGTTTGGTTCTATACTTCTCCCTTAGGATAAATCATCATAAAAATAAAAATGAAGAACGTCAAAAAAGAGCAGCTGAAAAAATAGAAGGATTACAAAACGAGATTATTAATGATGTATTTGCTCCGATTAAAACAACAAAACCCAATAATCATGAAAAATATTAATCTTTTCTTTCGTTGGTTAATAGCCGTATTTTTAAAGATTTGGAACTGGCTGATTCTATTATTTAAAAAATCAGAAACATCTGAAGACCCGTTCCAAAAGGAAGAAAACAAACAGGTTAGTGAAAGAATATTGCTTGTTCTGAAAAAAAGGGTAAAAGAAATTATTGGAAAGGAAAATCCCGGATTGTTATCATTTACAGATACTATCGAATTCGATATTGCTGAATCTATAAAACTTAGAATAGTACAACTAATAGAAAATAAGGTGTTAAAAGAAGCAGATAGTGATGAGTCATTAAAAGACGAAATAGCAAATGTGAGAGAAAAGTTAAAAACAATTGAAAATATACCAGTTAAAGAAATTATTTATACTGACGCTTCATTGAAAAATCACCCTGATTTTAAAAATGAATATAACAGCGTAATGAATCAAAATATTGGTGGGCTTATTTTACTAAACAGTAATGCAATAAAGCAATTAAATACTAAAGGATTTAACCTGGGCGATATTGCAAAATCGGAGGTGGAATCATTAATAAAAGAAAGTATTATCAGCGAAGAAGATGCCAATAAAATATATACATTACGAGATATAAGTAAAGTAACAGGAGAAAATCTGGGCTTTATAAAAAAATTATATACGGATAATAACATTAGCTCTGCTAAGGATTTCATCGATTGGGATGAAAATAAATGGGAAGATATAATTCAACAAAATAATGTAAGCTTACCCATTGGCGTTTCAAGTTCAAAATTGTACGCAAAAAGAATGAATGCAATTATTGAAGCTTCTTACCCAAATAATTATTTTCAAACGCACTCAATTAAAATAGACTCTAATAATCTAATAAATGATATTGAGCAAAACAACGAAGATGCTTTAACAAATTTAAGCAATATATACAAGCACATAGGAATTGCAGAAATACTAAAAAATGAATCCAACCCTGCCACAAAAGCAAAAGCCATAATTGATAGAATAAATGTAATTCAAACCTTTTATAAGAACAATCCATCCATTGATATTCAAAAAGAAGATTTTACAGGAAAAATATATAATAAGCAAGATGAATATGTATGGGTAGGCATTAATGATGAAGATAAAGATACTGTTATAAATCAATTAAAATCATTTCAACGAGTATATTCCATAGCACGCAATACTTCTGATACTTTGAAACTACTTGGAAACGGCATCAGCTCTTCGGTGGCTGTAGCTAAAATGCCCGAAGATGAATTTATTACACAAACCGGCTTAGGAAAATCCAGTGGCAAAGCTGCTTATAAAAAGGCAAAACAAATAAGTATTGCCAGTGTAAATATTTTCCAGGCACTTAGAGATAGCAGGTTTGGTCTTTTTGCTGATACAAGCGTATCGAACCAAAAAAACATCGCAAAAGAATTTTCAGATGTAGGTGGATATATGGATATTTTTGGAGAGAAATCATATTGCACATGTCAACATTGTTTGTCAGTGTTAAGCCCAGCGGCATATTTTATTGATTTAATGAGGTATACCAAGGCATTGATTTCAAAATCCAACTTTTTGTCCGGTAAAGAAAACCATAGGTTATACCTGAAAAACAGACGTGGGGACTTGTGGGAATTAAATCTCACCTGCAAAAACACAAATAAAGAAAAACCTTATCTTGAAATTGTAACCCGCGTATTGGGCCAGCATATTCAAACTGTAGAAACTATTGATGATGTTGAAAAGAAAATATCTGAATCGAAAAACTCTATTTATTTGCCATTCGATTTGGCTTTAGAGGAAACCAGGCAATACTTATTCCATTTTAATAAAACAAAATTAAGTGACATATACACGCTTCTTGAAGTTGAATTTCCACTAATTCAACGGGAAATTCTTTTATTAAATGCTACAGAGGAATCAATACTTTCAGAGCAGGATTCTGATAAGGCTCAAAAGCTTGCATGTGAAATATTTGGTTATAAACTAGATGATGAGGTTGAAGATCAAATGGAAGTTGAGAAGTTCCTTAAATATACTGATCTGAAAAGAAAAGAGCTTAACGAACTAATAAAAACAAATAGATTCCCAGGATTACAGATTGATAGAGTTGTATACGAAGACGATATTCAGCACTATGAGGAGAAAATCAAAACCATTAATAAAGATATACTGGATAAAACGCATCGTTTTATACGTTTATGGAAAAAAACACCCTGGTCGATACCAGAATTTAATTTACTCCTAAGACATTTAGGAATTAATAATATTGAAGATAATGACGAGGGAGGAAAGCCAATGTTTTTACTTCTGGCTAATTTGTTAGAGATACAGGAAGAACTGGATTCTACTGTTGAGGAATTAGCCGCTATTGCAAGTACAATACCAATTGATACTATATACGAAAACAAAGAATGCTTATATGACAGGTTATTCAGTAAAAATGAAATAAATAATGCATCAGACAAAGCCATTGGCAGTGATGAGATAAAACCTATTATTTTGTCAGGATGCGGATTGAGTGAGGATGAGTATGGTATGTTAATAATACCGCTTGAAATAAATGAAGACGTTGATATTAACGTTTATGATGTATCAAAACTATATAAGTGTTCAAAACTAGCTCAAGGGTTAAATATTAGTATTGAGGAATTATTGGGTTTATGTGATTTGTTATCCATACCTGTGAAAAATCTTAATGTCAGTCGAATATCAAGATTACTAGAAGAAAAGCAACACATTGATGAGTCCACTTTAACAATTTTAGAAATTTTGTTTTTTTCAAAAGGGAAAGAACAAAGTAAGATAAAATATGAAAACACAAGGGAGACAGTATATCAGCTTGTAATGCAAATACAAGAGGCTTTTGAGGAAGGAAGAAGAACAATAATAAACGATTTACTTGTTTTACTTTATAAAATAGACGAAAGCCAGTTAAATAGTATAAAACTTACCAATTATGAATTGGATAAGATAACACCTATTCTCAATACCGAAGGAAAGAACAGTAAAGAAATATATAATGAAGATAACGAACGTTTAAAAGAACAGATCCCGGCTATAAATTCACAGGAAACAGTACAACCCAGTAAAACGGATTTATTAATACTTGAATTGCAAAAGCAATTTTCACTTACAGAAGATGCTTTGAAACTTTACTATAAAAACATTACAGGAAACGATTTAAATGAGAATAGCTTTGTTGATGCACTTAATACAACTTTTGTTGATGGAATACCAGATGATGATACTCATATTGAAGAATTAAAAGCATACCTGCAAAAACTTGAACGAATTCAACGTTTGTTAAAAGAAGAACTTGAATTATCTGATGAAAGCGTAATATTTCTTTTCAAGAATGGTAACCTGTTTAACATAAACAATGTTAACTCAATCGGTCTTTCTCAAATGTATAATTTATGTTTTTATCAGGAGCTGGTAAAGGATAATAATGAGTTAATAAATGAGATTCATTCCGTTCTGGTACATTTTTACGATTCACACAATTTAAATGGCTATGAGAATCTATTCTCAAAATTATGGAACGAAACAGAAATGTTCTCAAAAAATATTATTAGTGAAATAAGTGATGCTGACAAATCAGTACCAATTGAAGCATTAAATTTTGCATATAAGTTAAAGAGAACATGTAAAACCCTTGGTATAAGTGGAAAATCATTAAAGAAATTAAAATCTGAAAACTATAGTATAACCAGAAAAATAGTTGTTGGAGCCTTTGCCTCAAAGTATTCCGATGAAGAAGAACTTGAAATAAAAATAGATCCCTACAGGAGAAAAATTCTAGAAAGATGGCGCGATGCTTTGTGTTATTATATTCTAACAAATGAGAGAATATACTATTTTAAAAACATCGCAGAATTAAACAGGTACTTTTTACTCGATATGGAAATGACCGGCTGTTTCAATACTTCCGAAGTTGTAAATGCTATTTCCAGTTTACAAACTTACATCGATCGTACTTTACTGGGACTGGAACAAACACAAATGTATACACTGTTTCATGATGCCGAAGTGTCGGATATTACGGTGCAAGCAAAAAAAGAATTAGTTAATGAATGGGAATGGCGTAAAAACTATAGGGTATGGGAAGCCAACCGACGGGTGTTTCTTTACCCTGAAAATTACATATTACCTAGTTTAAGAGATAAAAAAACTTATTTAAGTAAGGAGCTTGAAGATGAATTACTGCAAGAAAAAATAACGCTCGAATCGGCAGAAATGGCATACAAAAAATACTTAAAAGAATTTACTGTTTTAGCCAACTTACAATATGCCGGTGGATATTACAATGCTATAAATACATCTAAACATCCAATTAGTTCAGAAATATTTGTAACAGCAAATGCTAATAAATTGCAACTTGCTACTTATATGACTCAACTTGCAACGGAAAAGATAGACATGGAATATGATGTCGCTGTTCAAAATGGTATTTATGGTGAATTTGTATATACATATGAAACAGATGAAAGTTATTATTATATTTTTGCCCGAACTCATACAGATCCTTACCAATATTTTTACCGAACCTATAATCCTCATAAAGATGTCTGGGGCAACTGGATAAAAATAGAACTACCCATTGAGGCTGCACAAATTTCCCCTGTCATACATAACGGAAGATTATATATCTATTGGATATCTGTTAAGGCTAAACAAGCCAATAAACTAGATAATGGAACTGCAAGTAATGAGGGGGTTCGTTATAAGTTATATACTAAATATGCCTATTTAAAAGAAGATAATACATGGAGTGTGCCACAGGAATTTTATATTGGATACAATCAATTTTCCAATCAAGAGATTTGGTATCGAATTATGAAAAAATCTGTTAATTCAAATATTAAAAAGGATGAAATTCAGGAATTCATTCAAAATAAATTTGAAAAGCTTGTATTTGTTAAACCATATGCCAGCTTTAATAAATATGACAGCACTTATCCTATTAATTTAAATTATATATGGTCACAAGAAAAGGGACTTAGTAAGGTAAAGTATAGAACGAATGACGAGGTATTAGTAAGATATATAAATCCCTATTTAATAAAAGTTGAAGTGAGCTCTCAAAACTTTGAAGTGATTAATGGAGATTTTAAAAACACAGAAACTCTAAACGTCCTTTGCAGATTAAACATAAATGGAACTTCAATGTCTGCATCAGGAAATATGAGAATAAAAAACGCAAATAAATGTGTATTAGTTGTGCAACTACACATTCTTTTTTTTGATATATGTTTAAATTTTGATATTGCTCTACAACCAACCGAATTAAAAGAGAAAATATACCAATCTATTCATAATTTTTCGCTATCTAAGAATGCTGTTCAGGAAATAGTGGAACCAGCCAATAGTGAAGAAGATGAAATTCAGGATAAAGATGTGCTATTGAATATAACTTCAAATTTTGGAAAAGAGTATTTGCTCGCATACAGTGAAAATGGCGATTATAATCAGTATATTGAAGATGGTACAACAAATTTCACTTCCCGAAATAGGACGATTAGCCAGTTAAAAGTAGGAGAAGCTCAGATTACAGGTGCAAATGCTATGAATAACGATACGGTAATGTTATCAACTATTCTTACTGATAGATTGGGCGATATACTATTTAACCATGGAATAGAACGTTTTTTAGCTTTAAGCACTCAAAAATTAACTGATAGTATTGCTCTTCAACAACTTGACTTTAATGGAGCATATGGAATATACTATAAAGAAATGTTCTTTCATACACCTTTTTTAATAGCTCATCACCTTAATGCAAATCAAAAATTTAAAGAGGCTAAGTGGTGGTACGAACGTATTTTTGATCCTGTTTTGGCAAAGAACGATACTACTTCAAGTAGTGGTTATTGGCAATATCGCGAATTTGAGAATCTGGGAATACCGAAACTTAAAGAAATATTTAATAATGGTGATGCTATCGAAGAATATAGAAATAATCCATTTAGTCCACATGCCATCGCCCGTTTTCGATTGAGTGCCTATCAAAAAACAATTATCATGAAGTATATTGATAATTTAATTGATTGGGGGGACTCTTTATTTGCAAAAGACACTCGCGAATCAATACGTGAAGCAGACATATTATATAAAATGGCTGCTGAGATTCTCGGTGAAAAACCTATTGAAGTTGGTGAATGCGAGTCAAAGATGTCGGATGGTGTAACTTATGCTGATGTTGAAAATGCTGATAATGAGTCTGATTTTCTTTTGTTCCTGGAACAATATTCGATTGCAAATAATCAACAGTATGCAAATGAATTTATGCCAATAAAGCAATCAAAAAATCTATATGCATTAAATGCTAAATATTATTCCAACACAATAACGAAAATAGATAAGCTTACCGATGTTGTTCAAATAATAAACAGTGGCTATGAATTTAATAACTGGAAAACCGACTTTAAAACGATATCAAACAATGCTAAAAAAGACATTGTCACTGAAGTTGAATATAAGCTTTTATCATATTCAGAAACATATGGATTAAATTATGATGCAATAGTTGCTGATAAGCCAATAGTTTGGCAAGATGCCAATGACTATGTTGATGCAATAGTTACAGAAAATGAGGAGCCAAATAATTCTGCAGAAATCGTTTCTGACACAACGCTTAATATTGGTGGCAAATTGGTGTTTTGTATCCCACAAAATGAAGAGTTTTTAAATTATTGGGACAGGGTACATGCTCAGATTACAAAAATACATCAATGTCAAAACATAGAAGGG